>NZ_JBFOCW010000006.1:0-5466 GCF_040908005.1 Aeromonas sp. s1(2024)
CGCCCCTCTGGTTTCCGACCGAATCGGTTACCTTGCCAGGCTCAGGCTCAGGCTCAGGCTCAGGCTTATGCCGGGTCGCTGACGCCGCCGGTGGAGAGGGTCTTCTGGGAGAGCCAGAGGCCGCTCGCCTTCATCAGATAGCCAAACAGGGCGCCGATGATGAGGGAGGGCAGAATGAGCCGCCACTCGCCTGCGGCGCCGAAGGTGGCACAGCACCCGGCGAAGGTGCCGGGAATGTAGGCGAGCCACTGCTGCCTGGCCTGCACGCACATCAGGGTGGCCACCACCCCTGTCATCAGAGAACCCGCCATGCCGGCTCCCCACCAGGTCTCCCCGTGGATCAGCAGGAGTGCCCACAGCATGCCGGTGGTGTTGCACAGCAGGGTCTGCAACAGCGCCTTGTAACCGCCACTCGAGGCGAAGTAGCTGGTGCAGCCGAGGAAGCCGACCCAGGAGATGAGACCGAGTGCGGCGGCCAGTCCACCCCAGACGGCGGAGAGGATCCCGGTCGTGATGGCGATGGCGAACAGTGGGCTCATGGCGTGACTCTCAGTGGTTGAATCCGGAAAAGGAGGCAGCCTACTCCGCGGTAGAGCGGCAGCAAGCGGGGGCCGGATTGTGTGTGATCCCGATCACTCTTTGCAACTCTGGAATACGCTTGCGCTCGCGAAAAAAATTCATTGGAGACGCCGCAGACCTTGTTCCATAGTTAGAGGCCCTGTCCTGCTCATGGAGTGAGTCTGATGGTGCCAAACGTGATCGTTCCTCTGCTGGTGTTCGTAGTGCTCTTCCTGGCCGGTACCATGGCCAAGGCACTGCCCCTTTACCAACTCATGTAATTCTGTGTGAAATAAAACTCGGCCGGGGCGGGTCTTATGGTTGTCAACCTCATCGTCCCGGGAGTTTTTTCATGTTGATCAAGCGCCGTACTTCTCATCATCCCACAGAGCAGGATGTCACGCCGGAAACCGTCTATCAGGATCGTCGCCGCATCCTGAAAGGGCTGGGCCTGGGCGTCGGTGCCGCCACCCTGGCGTTTCCGGTGAAGGCCAGCCTGCTGGATCTCTTCGCACCGGACAAGCCGGCCACCGTGGCCCCCACCAGACCCCTCGACATCCGTGCCGCGATCCGGCCAGAGGGATTGATCCTCACCCCGGAGGAGAAGGCCACCACCCACAACAATTTCTACGAGCTGGGGACCGACAAGGGGGACCCGGCCCGCAACGGCCATTACCTCAGGGCCGAGCCCTGGACCCTGAAGGTGGAAGGGGAGGTGGCCAAACCCTTCACCCTGGATGTGTGGGATCTCATCAACAAGAGCACGCTGGAGGAGCGCATCTATCGGCTGCGCTGCGTGGAGGCCTGGTCCATGGTATTGCCCTGGAGCGGCATTGCGCTGGCGGATCTGATCCGCCGTGCCGAGCCCACCAGTCGCGCCAAGTTCGTGGCCTTCGAGACGCTCTATGATCCGGAACAGTTGCCGGGGCAGGCCTCCCGTGCCCTGGGGGGCGGCATCGATTATCCCTATGTGGAGGGCTTGCGCCTCGACGAGGCCATGCACCCCCTCTCCTTCCTCGCCATGGGGCTTTATGGCAAAACCCTGCCCGCCCAGAACGGGGCTCCCATCCGGCTGGTGGTGCCCTGGAAGTACGGCTTCAAGAGCATCAAGAGCATCGTCTCCATCCGCCTGGTGGAGGAGATGCCCTCGACAACCTGGAACCTGCTGGCCCCCAACGAATATGGCTTCTACGCCAACGTCAACCCGAGCGTGGATCACCCGCGCTGGAGCCAGGCGAGCGAGCGTTTCATCGGCGAGGGGGGCATCTTTGGGGCCAAGCGCCAGCCGACCCTGATGTTCAATGGCTACGGCGACGAGGTGGCGTCCCTCTATCAGGGGATGGATCTGCGTAAATGGTATTGAGACTGACGCGCTGTCCGACTGATCTCTTGCCCCCTTCTCCCCTGGTGGGAGAGGGGATGAGAAGCGGGAAAAACATGACGGGAACTGCAATATGATGCCGAGACTGAAAACAGCCCATGTCAACGGCTTGCGGGCGCTGGTGCACCTTGGTTCGCTCGGCTTTCTGCTCTGGCTGGGCTATGCCGTGCCAGCCGGGCTGCTGGGGGGAGATCCGGTCCAGGGGCTGACCCATTACCTTGGCAAGGGGGCCCTCCACCTGCTGTTGCTGACCCTGCTGGTGTCGCCGCTCGCCAAGCGCTGGCGCCAGGGGCAGCTCATCAAGCTGCGCCGCCCCCTCGGGCTCTGGTGCGCCGCCTGGGCGTCCCTGCACTTCATGGTCTGGCTGGGGCTGGATCTGCAGTTCGACTGGGGACTGATTGGCGGCGAGCTGGTGAAGCGCAGCTACATAGTGGTGGGCATGGTGGCGCTGCTGTTGTTGCTGGCGCTCGGCATCACCTCGATCCCGGCCCTGTTGCGGCGCATGGGGCCGGCATGGCAGAAGCTGCACAACTGGATCTACGGGGTGGCTCTGCTGGTGCCGGTACACTACTGGTGGTCGGTCAAGAGCGGGTGGCAGGAGCCGCTCATCTATCTGGTGCTGGCCTGCGCCCTGCTGTGGCCCCGTCGGGAAAAGCTGCTGCGCCCCTGGCGCAAGCGCCCGCAAGTGGCCGGGAAGGGGGCGGCGCAACAGCCGTCACGCCCATAGCAAAAGAGGCCTATTCGGCCTCTTTTTTGGTGATCTCGCCGGTGTTGGCATCGACCTGCAACTGGACGCGCTGATCGTCGGCATTCAGGGTATCGACCTCGAATTTGTCCCCTTCCAGCTCCACTTCCCGAATGTCGTGATACCCTTGTGCCAGCAACAACTTGACCAGTCCGGCCATGTCGAGACGTGTCTGCGCCGCCCAGCCAAAGGTGGAAAAGAGGCACAAGATCAGCAGGATACTGCGTGGGATCATATTCATTCCGGATTCATGGCTGGCACACTATAAACGGCATTATGTTAGGTTTTGAGAGATGAATCACCCATGAATAGCGCGCTGCCCCTGCTTGGATTGCTGCTGCCGATGCTGGTTCAGGCGGCCCAGCCGAACGAGGCCTTGCTGCAACAGGCGGTCAGCGAGGGGCGGGTCCGTCCTTTTCATGAGTTGATGGAGGTGGCCTCCCGCCTGCCGGTGCGCGTGCTGCGCGTCGATCTGGGTGAGGAGGATGGCGTCTGGCTCTACGAGCTCAGGCTCATCGACGAGGAGAACAGCGTCATCAAGGTGGGCTACCGGGCTGACAATCTGGAGATGGTGTGGCTCAAGGGTCACCATCTGGAGCGCCTGTTCGCTCCGCGTCCGCCCCCGGAAGAGGAGTAACGGCGTGAGTCCGCGAACCTACCGCCGTCCGGTTCGTCCCCCCAACCGTTGCCGATGCCGGCACAACCCTGTTTTGGATACCCATGTATGCGCATTCTGATAGTTGAAGATGAAAAGATCCTCGCGGGCCAGCTGGCGGAACAGCTGCGTCTGTCCGGTTTCGTCACCGATCTCTGCCACGATGGCAACGAGGCGGGCTTTCTCGGAGAGACCGAACCCTATGACGCCATCATCCTGGATCTCGGCCTGCCCGGTCGCGACGGCCTGAGCGTACTGAAGGAGTGGCGCAGCAAGGGGATGGACACCCCGGTGCTGGTGCTGACCGCCCGTGGCCAGTTGCACGAGAAGATTGAAGGGCTCAACGCCGGGGCGGACGACTACCTCACCAAGCCCTTCCAGGTGGCGGAGCTGGTGGCGAGGGTGCAGGCGCTGGTGCGCCGGGCGGCGGGGAACGCCAGCTCCATCCTCGAGATCGGTGGCGTGCGTCTCGATATGGCGGCTTCCCAGGTGTGGTACGAAGGGACCCCCATCAAGCTCACCGCCCACGAGTTCCGGGTGCTGGGCTACCTGATGCAGCACAGGGGCAAGGTGGTGTCGCGCAGCGAGCTGATCGACCACATCTATGCTCAGGATTTCGATCGCGACTCCAACACCGTAGAAGTGTTCATCGGCCGCATTCGCAAGAAGACCCACGCCGATCTCATCGAGACGGTGCGCGGCCTCGGTTACCGGATCAACGAATGACACCCATCGCAACCGATGGCGGGGTGGGTTGAATGAGGTTGGTACGCACCCTGCGAGGTCGGCTGGTGGTGATCGCCATGGTCTGGTGCGGTCTCTTCCTGTTCGCCACCGGCTTCAGCCTGCAGACCATGATGCGCAACTACTGGCAGGAGGCGGAGGCCGATGGCCTGCGCCTGCAGCTCTACGATCTGCTCTCCCGCCTCGAGATCCAGCCGGACGGCATGCCGGTGGTCACCGAGCCCATGGCCGACCCCCGTTATCGCCAGCCCTACTCCGGCTACTACTGGCAACTGGAGCTGGGGGAGACGGTGGTCAGTCGCTCCCGCTCCCTGTGGGATGCCCATTTGAGCGCCCACGGCCTGAAGTCGGCCTTCGGCGATCCGGACCTCTTCGTCGGCAAGGGGCCCAACAAGGAGCCCCTGCTCATCATGACCCGTACCGTGCTGCTGCCGGGGTCTGATCGGGTCTTCACCCTGGTGATGGCCAAGGACAGCAGCGCCCTGACCCAGACCCTGAAGAAGACCCGTATCAGCCTGTTCCTCGGCCTCGGCTTCGCCGCCACCGGCCTGGTGCTCGGCTTCATGTTCCAGATCCTCTACGGCCTGCGCCCGCTGCACCTGCTGCGTCGCGAGCTGAGCCGCGTCCATCAGGGTCATCAGGAGGGGTTCCGGCTGCGCTACCCCCTGGAGATCCAGCCGCTGGTGGAGGACATCAACCGCCTGCTGCACCACTATGGCGAGCTGCTGCAACGGGCCCGCTCCCACACCGGCAACCTGGCTCACGCCCTCAAGACGCCGCTCAGCATCATGCGCAACCAGGTGACCCAGCTGCCGCCGGAGGATCAGGCCGCCCTCGGCGAGCAGCTCGACCAGATCCAGCGCCACATCGACTATCACCTCGGCAAGGCGCGGGTGACCGGCGCCGCCAAGATCCTTGGGGTCTCAACCCCGGTGCGGGCACGGGTGGAGTACATCTGCCGCGCCTTCTCCCGCCTCTATCCCGGCAAGACGGTGGACTTGCAGGTGCCGGTCAATCTGGCGGTCGGGGTGGAGGAGCAGGACTTCGACGAGATGGTGGGCAACCTGCTGGAGAACGCCTTCAAGTGGTCCGCCAGCGAGCTGCGCATCTCCAGCGCCGAGCTGGGGGGCTGGATCACCCTGCGCATCGAGGACGACGGTCCCGGCATGAGCGAGGATCAGATCGCCAAGGCGGTGCTGCGGGGGGTGCGCCTCGACGAGAAGGTGCCGGGCTCGGGCCTTGGCCTCAACATCGTCTCAGATCTCGCGGAAGCCTATCGCGGCAGTCTCATCATGGGGCGGGCCGAGCTGGGGGGGCTCGCCGCTTCCCTCTCCCTGCCCAAGGTGGCCAGGGTCGAGTGACGGGGCTCCCCGTCGGGGGGCC
>NZ_JBFOCW010000060.1:0-33207 GCF_040908005.1 Aeromonas sp. s1(2024)
GTGTGGCATTCGCCATGCGAGAGTAGGACACTGCCAGGCACCCAATACAAGAAACCCCGCTCACTCGAGCGGGGTTTTTTATTGCCTGAAATTCAGCCCTCACTGGAGGGCAAACGGGCACTATGGTGCGGTCTCCCGCCGTGTTTTCTGATACTCGCATTCATCATCCCAGCCAATATCGACTTGTTTGTGGCTTGTCTCTGCTCAACATCTATTCGAAAGCCTGCGTTCTGGATATAAAAAGCACAGAATGTGATGCTTCTACCTTTCTTGTCATGCCTGCTCTGGTTTAATTCCCGGGTCCACATCGATGGACCAAGGAATCACAATAATTTGAGGAATGGACACATGTTCAAAAGAACAGTAACGATGATGCTGGCGGCGGGAACCCTGGTATTAGGCGGTTGCGCATCCAATGGTGCTGCAGAGCAGGCGGCGGCGGACAACAGTGACTTCGGCGGCAAGTCCATCTACCTGCGTGGTGAGATGAACGACTGGATGGCCACCGACGAAAGCAAGGTCGTCAAGGTTGCCGACAAGCTCTACATGGCCAAGGGGACGCTCAAGAAAGAGTGGGCTCCTTACAAGTTCAAGTTTGCCGACTCCGGCTGGAGTTGTGGCACCAACTTCGGTTACAAGAGCCCGAGCGATGGCGTTGCCGTGCTCGGCGGGGAGCCTGTACCGGTCAATCCGTGCTCCAAGTATGAGGACATGAAGTTCTCGCCCGAGGCGGATGGCGTCTATGAGTTCTATCTGAATATGGCGGGTGAGACACCGAGCGTATACGTCAAGAAACCCTGAGATAGTCTCTCGCTTTAAATCTCTCGGAAATTGAACCGGTTAAATGCCCTGGCCCAGAAATCTGCTGGCCGGGGCATTTTTTTAGGATAGAATCGGCGCCCTCACGACGGATGAATCACAACATATTGTGTTTTCAGTTCTTAAATTTACTACTGGTAGTATTCTTGTCACGATATTGCCCCATTCACAGGAGGTTGATTGACCATGGCTAAATCCATTCCGGTACTGGAGGGCGTCACCGCCAGCCGCCAGATCCCTCTGCAGGAGACGTCTCTCGAGATCTGGGACAGCAAGTATCGTCTCAAGAGCAAGGATGGCGCCCCCATCGACGGCTCCATCGACGAGACCTACCAGCGTGTCGCTCGCGCGTTGGCTGCGCAGGAGCGCGACCCCGACACCTGGTATGAACCCTTCCTGTGGGCCCTGCGCAATGGTGCTATTCCGGCGGGCCGTATCACCTCCAACGCCGGGGCGTTTGAGCACAAGCCGGCGACCTCCACCATCAACTGCACCGTCTCCGGCACCATTGAGGATTCGATGGACGATATCCTCGGCAAGGTGCACGAGGCGGGGCTGACCCTGAAGGCGGGTTGTGGCATCGGCTATGATTTTTCAACCCTGCGACCGCGCGGAGCCTTCGTTTCGGGAGCGGGGGCCTATACCTCCGGGCCGCTCTCCTTCATGGATATCTACGACAAGATGTGCTTTACCGTCTCCTCTGCCGGTGGCCGTCGTGGCGCCCAGATGGGCACCATGGATATCCGTCACCCCGATGTCGTCGAGTTCATCCAGGCCAAGCGGGAGGATGGTCGCCTGCGTCAATTCAACCTCTCCCTGCTCATCACCGAAGAGTTCGTCAGTGCGGTGAAAGAGGATGCACCCTGGCAACTGATCTTCCCCTACACCGCCAAGGAGGTGGAGCAGGATGGCATCGCGCTGGATGACCCTGCGAGGGTGGTCTGGGCGGACTGGCCCAACAAGGAGGGTGTGGTGATCAACGAGCTGGGCCAGGTGGCCTGCAAGGTCTACAAGACCCTGCCCGCGCGCAAGCTGTGGAACGTCATCATGACCTCTACCTACGACTATGCGGAGCCCGGTTTCATCCTGATCGACAAGGTGAACCAGATGAACAACAACTGGTTCTGCGAAGAGATCCGTGCCACCAACCCCTGCGGTGAACAGCCTCTGCCGCCCTATGGGGCCTGTCTGCTGGGCTCGGTCAACCTGACCACCTTCGTGCGCGATCCCTTCACCGAGCAGGCCGCCTTCGACTGGCCCGCGTTTCGCAAGGTGGTGGCCATCTTCACCCGTATGCTCGACAACGTGGTGGAGATAAACCAGCTGCCGCTGGCCAAGCAGCGCGAGGAGATCACCGCCAAGCGTCGCCACGGCATGGGCTTCCTGGGGCTGGGCTCGACCCTCACCATGCTGCGCATCAAGTACGGCTCTGCGGCCTCCGTCGCCTTCACCGAACAGGTCTCCCAGGAACTGGCGATGACCGGCTGGCAGGAGTCTCTGCGTCTGGCGAAGGAGAAGGGGCCGGCCCCCATCATGGAGCAGGAGTTCGAAGTCACCGGCAAGATGCTGCGTCTGCGCCCCGAAATGGCGGCAGATGGCATCAAGCTCGGCGACAAGGTGAAGGGCAAGGTGTTGCATGCCCGCTACAGCCGCTACATGCAGCAGGTGGCCGAGGTGGATCCCGCTCTGGTGGCCGAGCTGGCTGAGGTGGGTGGACGCTTCACCCATCACAGCAGCATAGCGCCGACCGGTACCATCTCCCTGTCGCTCGCCAACAACGCCAGTAACGGCATCGAGCCGAGCTTTGCCCACCACTACAGCCGCAATGTCATCAAGCCGGGCAAGAAGAGCAAGGAGAGCGTGGATGTCTACTCCTTCGAGCTGCTGGCCTATCGCGAGCTGGTCAATCCGGCCGCCATGCCCTATGCCCAGGAGGAGGGTAGCCGCCTGCCGGATTACTTCATCACCGCGGACGACATCACGCCGACCGGGCACGTGGATATCCAGGCGGCGGCCCAGCGCTGGATTGACTCCTCCATCTCCAAGACCGCCAACGTGCCGACCGATTTTCCGTTCGAGCAGTTCAAGGATATCTACCTCTATGCCTCGGACTCCGGCCTCAAGGGCTGTACCACCTTCCGCTTCAACCCGGCCGCCTTCCAGGGCGTGCTGGTGAAGGAGAAGGATCTGGAGAACACCAGTTACGAGTTTACCCTGGAAGATGGCACCGTCATCACGGCGAAGGGGAACGAGGAGATCGAATACGATGGCGAGCTGCACACCGCCGCCAACCTCTATGACGCCTTGAAAGAAGGCTATTACGGCAAGTTCTGAGGACGAGACATGGTCAAGAAGATCGACAGAAAAATCGTCGCCTACAAGGTAAAAACCCGGGATGAGCCGCAAGATGCGCCGACGCCCCAGGATGACGTGGTGCACATGCATGAAACCGTGCTGCGCCCGGAACGGTTGATGGGCACCACCTACAAGCTGAAGACGCCGGAGCACGTCTCCGAGCACTCGCTGTTCATCACCATCAACGACATCATTCTTAACGAGGGTACGGTGCACGAGACCCGGCGCCCGTTCGAGATCTTCATCAACTCCAAGAGCCTGGAGCACTATCAGTGGATAGTGGCGCTGACCCGCATCATCTCGGCGGTGTTTCGCAAGGGAGGGGACGTCACCTTTCTGGTGGAGGAGTTGCGCTCCGTGTTCGATCCCAAGGGGGGGTACTGGAACAAGGGCAAGTACGTGCCCTCGCTCATCGCTGAAATTGGCAACGTGATCGAAACCCATCTCACCGAGATCGGCATGCTCAAGGTGCCCGGGCTGGACGAGCACCAGCAGGCGTTCCTGGCCGAGAAGCAGGCGCAATTGCAGGCACAGCAACAGGCAGAAGAGCAGCCGGCGGGCAGCGGTTTCCCACCCAGTGCCGCGCTCTGCTACAAGTGCCACACCAAGGCGCTGGTGCAAAAGGATGGCTGCATGACCTGTCTCAACTGCGGGGATTCCAAGTGCGGTTGAGGTGCTGATTGCCACCAAAGGCCGGCGACATGCCGGCCTTTTCGTTGCTGATTTTATGTTCGAACGACGCCCATGATGGCAGCGATTTGTTGCGCACCGGTAAATTCGGGCGTAGCGTTGGGGGTAATAAAACTGTCACGGCCGTGTGGTTTCAATGACATCTGAGATTCACACACGTGGCACCTTCAGTGCCAAGGAGGATGCTTATGGACAACACGGACCGAAAGCTGTTTATCCTGGATACCAACGTTCTGCTTCACGAACCCCTCGCCATCTACTCCTTCAAAGAGCACGACGTGCTCATCCCCATGACGGTGCTCGAAGAGCTCGACAACATCAAGGATCGCCAGAAGGACGTCAGCCGTGATGCCCGCATCGCCATCCGTGCCCTGGAAGATGTCTTCCGCGATGCGACTCCGGAGCAGATAGTGCAAGGAGTGGCGCTGGCCGGCGAGGCGAGCGGCCGTATCTCCATCTTCAGCGATCACCATCTGCCCCAGGATGCCGAGGTGTTCACCGACAAGGAGGCGGACAACCGCATCATCAACGCCGCCCTCTACCTGCAAAAGCACGAGATGAAGCGTCAGGTGGTGCTGGTCACCAAAGACATCAACATGCGCCTCAAGGCCAAGGGAGCAGGTCTTGCCCATGTGGAGGATTACCGCAGCGACCAGCTCATCGACGACATCCGCCTGCTCGCCAAGGGCTTCCAGGTGGTGCCCGGCAGCTTCTGGGAGCGGGTCGGCGAGTGCGACAGCGAAACCCATGGCCGCGATACGGTCCACGTTATCGATGCCAACCTGCTGGAGGGAGTCCACGTCAACCAGTACCTGCTGGACGAGGAGAACTTCTTTGCCGCGCGGGTACTGAGCCACGACGGCAACAAGATCCGCCTGAAAGATCTCGGCCGCGAGCGGCTGATGTCCCGCAAGGCCTGGGGGGTGCATCCCAAGAACGTCTATCAGGGCATGGCGCTGGATGCCTTGCTGGATCCGCACATCGACCTGGTGATCCTGACCGGCCCGGCGGGCTGCGGCAAGACCCTGCTTGCCATGGCGGCGGCGCTGGAGCTGGTGATCGAGAAGGGGATCTACGAGAAGGTGATCGTCACCCGCAATACCCCGGAAATTGCCGAGAGCATCGGCTTCCTGCCCGGGACCGAAGAAGAGAAGATGATGCCCTGGCTGGCGGCGGTGACCGACACCCTGGAGGTGCTGCACAAGCAGGACGAGAACATGAGCGGGTCGCTCAGCTACATCATGGAGAAGGCCAATATCCAGTTCAAATCGGTCAACTTCATGCGCGGGCGCAGCATCCAGAACACCTTCGTGCTGCTGGACGAGTGCCAGAACCTGACCGCGTCCCAGATCAAGACCATCATCACCCGCTGCGGGGAGGGGACCAAGATCGTCTGCTCCGGCAACCTGGCTCAAATAGACTCCAACTACCTGAGCCCGGTGACCTCGGGTCTGACCTACATCGTCGAGCGGTTCAAGGACTTCGACGGCAGTGCCAACATCTTCCTGAACGGGGTGGTGCGCAGCAGGCTGGCTTCGTTCGCCGAGGAAAATCTCTGATTTGACGGGATCTCTGCATGAGAAAGGGGAAGCCGGACGGCTTCCCCTTTTTTGATCCCGCCTATCTCATGCCTCTCTCAGTCGGCCCAGGTAGCGCAGCAGCCCGGGGTGATCGCTGCTGTGCAGGATATCCGGCTTGCCCTGCAAGGCGATGCGCCCCGCGTCGATGAAGGGCATCGTCCTAGGAACGACAGGGAGAGACCATCTGCTTGTCAGCCCTTCACTGTGGCGCCAGAGCGCGGCCCAGGTAGCGCAGCAGCCCGGGGTGATCGCTGCTGTGCAGGATATCCGGCTTGCCCTGCAAGGCGATGCGTCCCGCGTCGATGAAGAGCACCTGATCGGCGATGAGCTGGGCATCCTCGGGGTTGTGAGAGACCATCAGCACGGTGATGCCCTGCTCGCAGGCGAGGCGGGCGACCTCCGCCAGCATCTCCCGCCGCAGGGCCGGATCGAGGGCCGAGAAGGGCTCGTCCAGCAGCAGCAGCGGCCTGCCCCGCACCAGGGCGCGGGCCAGCCCCACCCGCTGCTGCTGGCCGCCGGAGAGCTGCTCCGGCAGGCGCGTCAGCATCTCCCCCAGGCCCACCTTGTCAGCGGCCTCCTGCACCTGCCTTTTCTGGGCCGGATTCAAGCGCAGGCCGGGATGCAGGCCGATGGCGATGTTGTCGAACACCGACAGGTGCAGGAAGAGGTTGTGATCCTGGAACAGGGTGGTGACCGGGCGCTCGGCGGGGCCCAGTGACAGCAGATCCTGGCCGTCGAAGGTGAGGGTGCCCGACTCCACCGGCACGAAGCCCGCGATCATGCCGAGCAGGGTGGACTTGCCGGCGCCGCTCGGACCGATGAGGGCGGTGATCTCCCCCTTGGGCAAGGTCGCACTGAAGGTCACCTGCCAGTCGGGATAACTGGTGACCAGTTCCTCAATTACCAGCATGTTTGGCTCCTGAGTGTCGTTTTATAGAACAACAAGTAAGAAAAATTGATGAAAGGCAGCGTGAGTGACTGCTCCAAGGGGCGCCCCAGGGACGTGCCCGGCCGGATCCTGGGGGCTGGGAGGCGGCAATGCCGCCGGGGATCAGTGATCCACATGCCTGCCTCCCAGTCCCCGCTCCACCAGCCAGAATAGGGAGAAGCAGAGGGTGAGCAGCAGCAGGGCGGTGGCGGCCGCCTCGGTCAGCCGGTAGCTACCGAGCTGCTGATAGAGCAGCCAGGGCAGGGTGGTGAGGGTCTGGCTGCCGAACATGGCGATGGCCCCGAGATCCCCAAGGGACAATATCATCGAGAGAGCCATGGCCAGGGCCAGCGGGCGGCGCAGCAGGGGCCACTCCACCAGGCGCAGGCGATGCAGGCCGCGCACCCCCAGGCTGTCCGCCAGCCGATCGTACTGGCGCACCACCAGTTGCATGGGGGCCGAGAGGGTGCGCAGCACATAGGGCAGCGCCATCAGGGCGTTGACCAGCACCACCAGCCAGGGGCCCAGGGCAAAGACGTCGGTGAAGGGCATGAACAGGATGAAGAGGCCGGTGGAGAGCACCACCGCCGGGATCATCAGGATCATGGAACCGCTGGCCTCCCACAGGGCGGCGGCCCGCCGTTTGCGATCCCGCACCCTCAGGTGGCGGCTGGTGAGCAGCAGCCCGGCGCCGAGCAAAGTGGCCAGGGAGCCCGCCGCCAGGGCTATGCCCAGGGACTGCCCCCCTGCCTGCCACAGCCGGGGTGAGCCGAGCGCCGCCAGCAGACCGGGGTTGAACCCGGCGACCACGATGGCCAGCAGGGGCGGCAGGAAGATGGCGAGCCCCATGGTCAGGGCAAGGCCATCTACCAGAGCGCTGCCCTTCTGGTGCCTGTCGGGACGCAGGCAGGGGCGACGGCTGGTGAGGCGACTGGCCGGGGTGGTCTGCAGCTTGTGTTGCAGCAGGAGCAGGGCCAGGGTCAGCAGCAGTTGCACCAAGGCGAGCCCGCCAGCGGTGGCGAGATCGAAGTCAAAGCGCAGCGCCTGGTAGACGGCCACCTCCAGTGTGGTGGACTTGGGGCCGCCCCCGAGCGCCAGCACTGTGGTGAAGCTGGTGAAGCAGAGCATGAAGATGAGGCTGGCGAGCCCCGGCAAGATGCCGCGGATGAGCGGCCACTCCAGCAGCCGGAAGATGTGGGAGGAGCGCATGCCGAGCTGGCTGGCGAGGCGCCAGGAGGACTCGGGGATGCTCTCTATGCTCTGCAGGATGAGGCGGGCGGCCAGCGGCATGTTGAAGAAGACATGGGCCAGCAGGATGCCGAACAGGCCATAGAGGTAGTTGCCGGGATCCAGGCCCAGGCCGTGCAGCAGTTGCGGCAGCCAGCCCTGGCGACCGTGCACCGCCACCATGCCGAAGATGGCGATGATGACCGGCAACACCAGGGAGAGGCCGAAGAGCTTGAGCAGCAGGCGGCGTCCGGTGAAACGGCGTCGCGCCAGGGCTCTGGCCACCGGGATGGCAAGCCCCAGGCTCAGCAGGGTGGAGAGCAGTGCCTGCCAGAGGCTGAAACCCAGCACGTGGCGCAGGTAGGGATCGCCTAGCAGGGCGCGGGGGGAGAGGGCCCCCGCCTGCCACAACAGGGCGACCAGCGGCCCAATGGAGAGCAGCAGGATGACCAGGGTGGCTGCACTGCCGGGCAGCCACCAGAGGGCGCGACGACCTGAACTCACTGGGTGACGGCTTGCAGCCATTCGCGGATCCACCCCTTGCGGTTGGCGGCTACCTCGTCAGAGCTGAAGGTGAGTGGCTTCGCTACGGTGATCATCTGTTCGAACCCCTTGGGCAGCGCCACGTCTGTCACCGGATACATCCAGTTGCCGCCGGGGATCTCGTTCTGGAAGGCGGGGCTCACCATGAATTGCAGGAACTGGTCAGCCAGTTTGCCCTGTGTGGCGCCCTTGAGCTTGGCTGCTACTTCCACCTGGCGGTAGTGACCCTCCTCGAACGCGGCTGCCCGGTACTGGGGTTTGCTCTCGGCAATCAGGTGATAGGCGGGGGAGGTGGTGTAGGAGAGCACCATGTCCGCCTCGCCGTCGAGGAACATGCCGTAGGCCTCTGACCACCCCTTGGTGACGGTGACCGTCTTTTTGGCCAGTTGCGCCCAGGCGGTCTGTGCCTCATCCCCGTAGACCGACTTCATCCAGAGCATCAGGCCCTGACCCGGGGTGGAGGTGCGGGGATCCTGATAGATCACCTTGATATCGGGGCGCGCCACCAGCTCCTTCAGGCTCTTGGGGGGCTGCTTGAGCTTGTTGCTGTCATAGACGAAGGCGAAGTAGCCGTAGTCATAGGGGACAAAGGTGTCGTCCTGCCAGCCACCCGGCACCTTGAGGCCATCGAGCCTGGTGGAATGGGGGGCGAACAGGCCGCTCTGCTTGGCCTCGCTGATGAGGGCATCGTCCAGCCCCAGCACCATGTCGGCCTTGCTGTGCTGGCCTTCCAGCCGCAGCCGGTTGAGGATGGCGACGCCATCCTCGAGGGGTACCAGATTGAGGGTGCAGCCGCACTCCTTCTCGAAGGCCTGCTTGATCTTGGGACCCGGCCCCCATTCGGCGGCGAAGGAGCCGTAGGTGTAGACGGTGAGGGTGTCGGCGGCAAACGCCTGGGCAGAGAGCAGGCTGGTGGCGATCAGCAGCAGGGTCTTCATCAATGGCACTCCTGTGGGTATCGGGGTGCTCATCAATGGCACCTCGCGTGTGGTGAGCGCCGGCGGATGAGGGCACAAAAAACGCGCGCCATGCCTCAAATTCCTCCGCCAGCATTATCTGGATCAGGTTCACGGGTATAATCTCAGCGGTAAACCGCACCCCGTTTGAGCAACGCATCGCATTGTATTGGCGTTCCTGGGGGGAGGCCAGCACTATGTTTCACGGGCCGCATCGTGCGAGCCACCACCAAGGAGGAAGTCCCCAGTGATCACCAGCACCAAGGAAAGACGTGCCTTCCAGCGCATGGTCATCAATGCCCCCGTCACCCTGTTCCAGCATCAGCAGGTGCTGGAGGGGGTCTGCCGGGATCTCAGCGCCAACGGCATGGGCGTCGAGGTGAACAAGCACGCGTTCGATCTGGCCCAGCCCATCCGGGTGAGCCTGGCGACCAGCAGCAATCTTCTGCCTCCCTTCGAGGCCCAGGCTCGCATCGTGCGGGTGCTGGAGGAAGAAGACGGTCTCCTGCTGGCGCTGGAGTTTCTCTCCCTCACCTGAGACCCGGGCGCCCGTCCTCCTCGAGACAGGCCAGCCATGGGCTGGCCTGTCTCATTTCCCCTCATCCTGCACCGGCTGTACGCTCAACTGGCCGCTGTCGACCAGCGTTTTGCTGGTGGGCGCGAGCTGGCCCATGGGCAGCTGGGCCGGGCCGGTCGGCTCCATCAGGAGGTAGGTCTCCCCCGCCCGGCTCAAGGTGGCTTCCCCCGGTTTGGCTGGCAAGGCCACCCCCAGCAGGGCGTGTCCCGGCACGAACACCATGGCCTGCTTGAGATCGGGATACCCCTGGGCCAGCAGGGCGGCCATCAGGGTCACCTTGCTGTCGCAATCCCCCCGGTTCTGCTCCAGCACCTGGCGCGGGCTCAGAAACCCCTTGCCAGAGCGGCCCGACTGGCTGTCGAGCAGTTGATAGGGGATGGCCTGGATGAAGTCGAGCATGTGGGCCACCGTCTTCTGGCGCGCCTCGGTCTCGGTGGCCCCTTCCTGCTTGAGCTGCTCCATCAACGGGGCCAGTTCGTCCCGGCTCTCCAGGGCGATGCGCACATGATCCTGCTTGATGGCGGGAGCGCCGTCGGGGGCAGTGAAGGGCTGGAAGTAGTGCTGCGTGAGCCAGGCAGCCTCCAGTTTGGCCTGCTCGGGCTTGACCCATTGGGAGGCTTCCCGCGCCTTGTCGGCGTTGCGGCTCTTGATGCTGAGGCTCATGGCGGGGCGAACGAGGGAGAACTGCACCTCGGGGAACGCCAGGGGGGCCTGTTGCAGCAGGCTTTGCAGTACGTCTTCCTGCATCCTGGCCGGACGGTAAGCGATGAGAGGGGGCAGCTTGCCCGCCTCCAGCCGGTAGCTGAGCTGCTGCGCCTTGCCCTCCCTGTCCTGCCAGCCGACGTTGAGCTGACCGCCACTGTTGGTGAAAGAGGTCTGCCCGCCCAGGGCCGGGAGGCTGAGCAGCAGGCAGAGCAATGAAAGGGCGCCCCTTGCGGACATGGGTGTCTCCTGTCGGACATGCAGAGGTGGCGGGCTTTGTACAGCGACCCGACAATAAAACAGGGAGCCTTGGCTCCCTGTTGATTCTACTCGCTTTCTTGTCACAGGCTCGTCAAATCCAGCTTGGCTGCTTCGCCTCGAAGGCGCTGATGGCGGCCTCGTGCTGCAGGGTCAGACCGATGGCATCCAGCCCGTTGAGCAGACAGTAGCGACGGAACTCGTCGATTTCGAAGCCGAACGTGAGGCTGCCTGCACGCACCTGGTTGGCCTCCAGATCCACTTCGATCTCGATACCCGGCTGGGCGGCGACCAGCTGGAACAGAGCGTCGACCTCCTCCTCTTTCAGACGAACCGGCACCATGCCGTTGTTGATGGCGTTGCCGTAGAAGATGTCGGCAAAGCTCGGAGCGATCAGGGTCTTGAAGCCGTAGTCCGCCAGCGCCCAGGGGGCGTGCTCGCGACTCGAGCCGCAGCCGAAGTTCTCCCGCGCCAACAGGATGCTGGCCCCCGCGTAGCGGGGCTGGTTCAGTACGAACGCCGGGTTCGGCTGCTGGCCTGCATCGTCCAGGAAGCGCCAGTCGTGGAACAGGTGCTTGCCAAAGCCGATGCGGTTCACCTTCTGCAGGAACTGCTTGGGAATGATGGCGTCGGTGTCGACGTTGGCGCTGTCGAGGGGAACGACGATCCCTTTATGCTGTTTGAATCCTGTCATCGCTGTTTCCTCTTACAGTGCGCGAATGTCGGCGAAGCGGCCGGTGACGGCGGCGGCGGCGGCCATGGCCGGGCTCACCAGGTGGGTGCGACCGGCACGGCCCTGACGCCCCTCGAAGTTGCGGTTGCTGGTGGAGGCGCAGCGCTCCCCCGGTTGCAGCCGGTCGTTGTTCATGGCCAGACACATGGAGCAGCCGGGCAAACGCCACTCAAAGCCTGCCTCGATGAAGATCTTGTCCAGCCCCTCGGCCTCGGCCTGGGCCTTCACCTGCTCGGAGCCCGGCACCACCAGGGCCTGTACCCCGGCGGCGACCTTGCGGCCACGGGCGATGGCGGCGGCCGCGCGCAGATCCTCGATGCGGCTGTTGGTGCACGAACCGATGAACACCTTGTCGATGGCCACGTCGGAGAGCTTCTGGCCCGGTTGCAGGTCCATGTAGGCGAGGGCCTTGCGGGCGGACTGCTGCTCCACCGGATCGGCGAAGGATTCCGGTGCAGGGATGGGCTCATTGACGGCAATCACCTGGCCCGGGTTGGTTCCCCAGGTCACTTGCGGGGCGATGTCGGCTGCGTCGAGCACCACTTCGGCGTCGAAGTGGGCACCTTCGTCGCTTTTGAGGGTCAGCCAGTAGGCGATGGCCTGTTCCAGCGCTTCCCCCTTGGGAGCGAACTCCTTGCCACGGATGTAGTCGATGGTGGTCTGGTCGGGGGCAATCATACCCGCTTTGGCGCCGAGCTCGATGGCCATGTTGCACACCGTCATGCGCCCTTCCATGGTGAGCCCCTCGATGGCTTCACCGGCGAACTCCACCACGTAGCCGGTCCCGCCTGCATGACCCACCTTGCCGATGATGGCGAGCACCACGTCTTTGGCGCTGATGCCTGCGGCCAGTTTGCCGTTGACAGAGATACGCATGGTCTTGGCGCGGCCCTGTTTCAGGGTCTGGGTGGCCATTACGTGTTCCACTTCGGAGGTGCCGATACCGAATGCGAGCGACCCGAAGGCACCGTGGGTGGCGGTGTGTGAGTCACCGCAGACGATGGTGGTGCCGGGCAATGTGATGCCGAGCTCGGGGCCCATCACGTGGACGATGCCCTGGTACTTGTGGTTCAAGTCATAGAGACGAACCCCGAACGCCTTGCAGTTGGCGGCGAGTGTCTCCATCTGGATGCGGGCCATCTCGCCGGAGGCGGCGATGTCCTTGGTGGTGGTGGAGACGTTGTGATCCATGGTGGCCCAGGTCAGATCCGGGCGACGCAGCTGGCGGTTCATGGCGCGCAGGCCGTCGAATGCCTGGGGGCTGGTCACTTCATGCACCAGATGACGGTCGATGTAGATGAGAGGGGTTTCCCCTTCCACTTCCCGCACCACGTGGGCGTCGAACACTTTCTGATAGAGGGTCTTGGACATTGCTCGGTTTCCTTGTTATCGATGCCGTGGGATCAGATGCGCGCGGCGATCTGGCTGCCCATGTCGGCCGTGCTCTGCACCGGGTGCGTGGCGCTGGCCTGATGCAGGTCGGCGGTGAAATAGCCTTCTGCCAGGGTCTGGGCCACGGCCTGCTCGATGGCCTGGGCGGCGGCTTCCTGGCCGAGACTGTAACGCAGCATCAGGGCGGCGGAGAGGATCTGGGCGATGGGATTCGCAATCCCCTTGCCGGCGATATCTGGGGCCGAGCCACCGGCCGGCTCGAACAGGCCGAAGCCGGATTCGTTGAGGCTGGCTGAGGGGAGCAGGCCCATGGAGCCGGTGATCATGGCGCACTCGTCGGAGAGGATGTCACCGAACAGGTTGGAGCAGAGCAGCACGTCGAACTGGGACGGATCCTTGATGAGCTGCATGGTGGCGTTGTCGATGTACATGTGGTTCAGGGCCACGTCCGGGTAGGACTTGGCGACCTCGGTCACCACCTCGCGCCACAGGATGGAGGAGGCGAGCACGTTGGCCTTGTCGATGGAGGTGACCCTGGCCTTGCGCACCCGGGCCGATTCAAACGCTATCTTGGCGATGCGCTCGATCTCGAAGCGGTGGTACACCTCGGTGTCGAAGGCCTTCTCGGTGGCGCCTTCCCCTTCACGCCCCTTGGGCTGGCCGAAATAGATGCCGCCGGTCAGCTCGCGCACGCAGGTGATGTCAAAACCGCGATCGGAGATGTCGGCACGCAGCGGGGAGAACTGCTCCAGACCGGTGTAGATGCGGGCCGGGCGCAGGTTGCAGAACAGTTTGAAGTGGGCACGCAGGGGCAGCAAGGCGCCGCGCTCCGGCTGATCGTTGGGCGGCAGGTGCTCCCACTTGGGGCCGCCCACCGATCCGAACAGCACCGCATCGGCCGCTTCACAGCCTGCAATGGTGCTCTGGGGCAGCGGTGTGCCGTGGTTGTCGATGGCGATGCCGCCGACGTCGTGACGGTCATAGTCGAGGGAGAAGCCGAATTTGGTCTGCACCTTTTCCAGTACCTTGATGGCCTCTGCCATCACTTCCGGGCCAATGCCGTCACCCGGCAATACTGCGATCCGATAACTGCTCATACTCTCTCCGTCTTGATAGTGTGATTCCGTTTCATCCGGGAGGCCGGTCCGGGCCACGGCCCTGGCCCCGGTCCTCCCCATGTCATGTTGTCATCTTGTCCGGCGGCGGGCTCAGACGGTTTCCGATTTGATGGTGTGGTTGCGCTCCATCTGCTCGGCGACCTGGTCCGCGCGCCAGATGCTGTTGATCACGTGGACCAGGGCCTGGGCCGAGGATTCGATGATGTCAGTGGCCAGCCCCATGCCGTGGAACTTGCGCCCCTTGTACTCGGCGACGATGTCCACCTGGCCGAGGGCTTTCTTGCCCTCGCCCTTGCCCTTGAGTTCGTATTTATCGATGCGGATCTCGTAGCCGGTGATGCGGTTGATGCACTGGTAGACCGCATCCACCGGGCCGTTGCCGGTGGCGGCCTCGCACACCAGATCCTGGCCTACCTTGAGCTTGACCGAGGCGGTGGCGAGCACCGAGCTGCCGCTCTGCACGCCGAGGTACTCCAGCTTGAAGTGCTCGGGCTCCTCGTGGATCTGGCTGAAGAAGGCGAGGGCCTCCAGGTCGTAGTCGAACACCTGGCCCTTCTTGTCTGCCAGGGTGAGGAACTTGGCGTAGAGATCGTCGAGGTCGTAGCTGCTCTCGGCGTAGCCCATGGACTCCATCCGGTGCTTGATGACGTGGCGGCCGGAGCGGGAGGTCATGTTGAGGTTGTTCTGGGTGAGACCGATGCTCTCGGGGGTGATGATTTCATAGGTGTTCTTCGCCTTGAGCACGCCGTCCTGATGGATGCCTGAGCTGTGGGAGAAGGCGTTGGCGCCGACGATGGCCTTGTTGGGCTGCACCGGCATGTTGCAGATTTGACTGACGAGGGTGCTGGTGCGGTGGATCTCGCTGTGGCGAATGTTGGTGTGTACCCCGAGCAGGTCGGCGCGGGTTTTCAGGATCATCGCGACCTCTTCCAGAGAGCAGTTGCCAGCACGCTCGCCGATGCCGTTGATGGTGCACTCGATCTGGCGGGCCCCCATCTGCACGGCACTGATGGAGTTGGCCACCGAGAGGCCCAGATCGTCGTGGCAGTGCACCGAGATGATGGCCTTGTCGATGTTGGGTACCCGGTTGAACAGGGTGTGGATGATGCCGGAGAATTCGGTCGGCACCGTGTAGCCCACGGTGTCAGGAATGTTGATGGTGCGGGCGCCGGCCTTGATGGCGGCTTCCACCATGCGGCACAGGTTGTCTATCGGGGTGCGGCCCGCATCTTCGCAGGAGAACTCCACGTCATCGGTGTAGCGCAAGGCGTGCTTGATGGCGCCGACCCCCATCTCCAGCACGTCTTCGAAGCTCTTTTTCAGCTTGCTCTCCACGTGGATGGAGGAGGTGGAGATGAAGGTATGGATGCGAAACGCCTCTGCCACTTTCAAGGCTTCGCCGGCGGCATCGATGTCTTTTTGCAGGGCGCGGGCCAGGGCGCAGACCCGGCTGTTCTTGATATGGCGGGCGATGGTCTGAACCGATTGAAAATCGCCGGGGGAGGAGACGGGGAAACCCACTTCCATGATATCGACACCGAGCCGCTCCAGCGCCTGGGCGATCTGCAGCTTCTCCTTGACCGTCAAGCTGGCCGACAGCGCCTGCTCACCATCACGCAAGGTGGTGTCGAATATGATGACCCGATCTGACATGTGACTTCCCTCTTCCTAAGTTCGCTGCGTGCATCCTGCATGGCATAAAAAAACCCGTGCGGGGTGCACGGGTTTCTGTAAATTCCGGCTATGCCTTAGCCCGGCTACAAGGATCCCGCGCGAGGAGTCGCGATTAGGGAGAGCAGTAGTAGCGGAGCGGCAATACGCATGATGTCTCAATCCTTCCAGTCGATAACGCTACTACCAATAACGAGATTTTTATGCTGTGTCAACCGGAATGGACAGGTTCAATCCACTGGTTTATTTAATCGGATTGTAAAGGAGTGCAAATTCTCTTGTCCCATATTCGGTTCATGCCTGATTATCTGGTCATTCCTGCTGTACTCGATCACCCGCACAATCAGATCGACTTATCAGCCCTTGCTGAATTATCTGAGGTATTCCATGGAAAAACGCAGACCTGGCCGTCCAGTCGGACGTTCCGACATTCGTGACAAGCTGCTTGCCGCCGCACGCGAACGTTTTCTCAACACCCCCTACAGCAAGGTGACGACCCGCGAGATTGCCGAGCTGGCAGGCTCCAATCTGGCGATGATCCACTACTACTTCGGCAGCAAGGAAGGCCTCTACAAGGCGGTGCTGGGGGATGTGGCCGAGCCCCTCGAGCAAGCCTGGCACGACGAGAGCAGCAACCGCAGCCTGACCGATCTGCTCAACACCTACTATCAGGTGATGGCGCCCAACAGCGAGCTGACCTCCGCCATCTCCAGCGCATTGTCCACCGAAAAGAGCCCGGGGCGTGATTTTGTGCTGAGCCGCCTGCTGGATCGCCAACTTCCCCAGTTCGATGCCCTGCTCGAATCCATGCGCTCCAACGGCCAGCTGGCGGACAACCTGGACCCCGAGATGCTGAAGATCTCCTTCCTCAGCATGATGTGGCAGCCTTTCGTGATGAAGGATCTCTACGAACAGGTGTTTGGTCTGACGGTGGACGAGCACTTCATGAGCCGCCTCGCGGCCCACAACTGCCGCCTGATGGAAAACGGCCTGCGCGGTGCCCTGAACTGACTTTTTCGGGATGACGGATGAAAAAGGGCCCCTGGGCCCTTTTTTTCATCAATCTGTTATCTGGGCGTCAACGAAGTGTCATGCCGCCCTCCTAGTCTGCACTCAGGATGCAAGGGAGGGCCGTGATGAACAAGATACAGCAATGGGACCTGCGGGTGTGCCGTGTCTGCCTGCTCCACCCCTACAATCAGCCGCAGGCCAGGATAAGCCGGCTTGTCTCCCGTACCGGTGACGGCCCCCTCTATGCCGTGGCGGCCTGCCTGCTCTGGTGGCAGGGGAGCGCCGGGCAGGAGGCGGTCAGGGTGGCGCTCTGGGCGTTTGCCCTCGAGTTGCCGCTCTACCTGCTGCTCAAGAATGCCCTCAAACGCCAGCGCCCGGCAGGGCTGCCTGTCTTCATCACCCCGTCGGATCGTTACAGCCTGCCCTCGGGCCACACCGCGGCCGCCTTTCTGATGGCGACCGTACTGGCCGCCAGTTTCTCGCTCTGGGCACCGCTGCTGTTTGTCTGGGCCGCGCTGGTGGGAGCGTCCCGCCTGCTGCTCGGGGTGCATTATCTGAGCGATCTGGTGGCCGGGGCGCTGCTTGGTGGTGGTTGCGCCCTCTGGGCGCTGGGTTGGAGCCAGGGATGAGGATACTGTTCGGCGTTCAGGGGACCGGCAACGGTCATATCAGTCGCAGCCGGACCCTGGCGCGCGCATTGAAGAGCAGGGGCGTGGCGGTGGACTATCTGTTCAGCGGGCGCGCCGCCGACGGCTACTTCGAGATGGGGGAGTTCGGGGATTATCGCACCTTCCCCGGTATCACTTTCGCCAGCCATCAGGGGCGCATCTCGGGCTGGCGCACCCTCAAGGGACTCTCTCCCCTGCGTTTCTGGCAAGATCTGCGTGCCCTCGATTGTCGCGAGTACGATCTGGTCATCAGCGACTTCGAGCCGCTCAGTGCCCATGCAGCTCGCCGCTGGGGCAAACCCAGCCTCACCATCAGCCATCAGGCGAGCTTCGACTGGCCGATCCCGCGCTGGGGGGAGAGCGGCTTCAACCGCCAGCTGATGCGCCATTTTGCGCCGGTACGCCAGTCCCTGGGACTGCACTGGTTCCATTTCGGCCAGCCCCTGCTGCCTCCCATCGTCGATCCCCTCGAGCCTGTGCCGGACAACCAGCAGATCCTGGTCTATCTGCCATTCGAGCAGACAGAGACGATCGCGGCCCTGTTGTCGCGTTTCAGCCCGCAGTCGTTCATCTGCTTCCATCCCGAGGTGCGCAAGCGCAGCGAGTGGCGCAACATCCGCTTTGAACCTCAGGCCAGAGAGGGGTTCAAGCTGGCGCTGGCCGGTTGTCGCGGGGTCATCAGCAATGCGGGATTCGAGCTTGCCTCCGAGGCGCTCTCCTTGGGCAAGAAGCTGCTGGTCAAACCCCTGGGTGGCCAGTTCGAGCAGTTGACCAACGGCAGGACCCTGGAGCTGATGGGGCTGGCCCAGTTGATGGACAGCCTGGATGCCAATGCGGTGCGAAGCTGGCTGGAGGCCCCTTCTCCTGGCAGGGTACGCTATCCCGATGTGGCAGGAGAGCTGGCCGACTGGTTGTTGGCCGGGGCCGGGGAGGAGGTGGGGGCGCTCTCCCGCCGCCTCTGGGGCAGGACCCTCTTTCCGGAGGAGGTGTGTGACAGCCTGGGGGAGCTTGCCAGCCGTACCGGCCAGGAGCGTCCCTGGTTATCCCAACTCAGCGCCTTTGACTAAACTGAGTCGATCCCACCACGGAGAGGACGGACACCATGCGCTTTACCAATGAAAACGGCGACACCATGACTCTGGCAGACAATCTCACCCTGCATGAGCTGCTCGACATGGGTGTCAGCATTTCGGTCTGCGAAGAGACGGATCCGGATCAGCAGATCTGGCTGGCAGAACCCGAAGACGAGCAGTGAAACCAGCCAGTTTTTGACGGCCCACCCCCTCGGGGTGGGCCGTTTATTTTGTTCCTGACCGACGCGGGCAGCATGATCCGCTGGTTGTTCCCCCCAGGGCCCCTCTTTGTTGCCCGTCTGGTGGCCAAGTCACTGAATGTTAATAGCTGTTTGAAATTTATGACTGTTATGGCCAGACAAAGCCGTGGACAAGCGTTCACGGGCGGGTTAAGTTGGTTTTTCACCCGCTTTTCGGGTGAATGATGGAAAACCCCTATTTTTCTACTATCGACGGCTCCGAACTCGCCTGATCTGCCTGCAGACAACAACAAGACTCGGATCGGCGCTGCCGGGAAGCAGCGGACTGTCGATAGCTTTCGCTTAACGGAGCAAAGCCTGGAGGGCTTTATCATGGAGATGTTATCAGGCGCCCAGATGGTGGTTAGAGCGCTGGAAGATCAGGGAGTGGAACACGTTTTCGGCTACCCTGGTGGCTCAGTGCTCGACATCTATGACGCTCTCTTCGAAAACGGCAAGATGGAGCATGTTTTGGTGCGGCACGAGCAGGCCGCAGTGCACATGGCGGACGGTTACGCCCGCTCCACCGGCAAGGTGGGCACTGTGCTGGTGACCTCGGGTCCCGGCGCCACCAACTGCATCACGGGGATCGCCACCGCCTACATGGATTCCATTCCCCTGGTGATCCTGTCCGGCCAGGTGCCGACCAGCATGATCGGGGAGGATGCGTTCCAAGAGACCGACATGATCGGCATCTCCCGCCCGGTGGTGAAGCACAGCTTCCTGTGCAAGAAAGCCAGCGACATTCCCGAGGCCATCAAGAAGGCCTATTACATTGCCGCCAGTGGCCGCCCGGGGCCCGTGGTGGTGGATCTGCCCAAAGACGTGCAGAATCCGAAAGAGAAGTTCCCCTATCAGTATCCCGAGTCCGTTTCCCTGCGCTCCTACAATCCGACCAAGGCGGGACACAAGGGCCAGATCAAGCGGGCTGCCAAGCTGCTGACCGAGGCGAGCCGCCCGGTCATGTACGTGGGTGGCGGCGCCATCAACGCCAATGCGGATCACCTGGTGACCAAGCTGGCGGAGCTGCTGAACCTGCCGGTGACTACCACGCTCATGGGGTTGGGCGCCTTCTCCGGCACCCATCCGCAGTTCATCGGCATGCTCGGCATGCACGGCACCTTCGAAGCGAACAAGAGCATGCACAACGCGGATCTCATCTTCGCCGTGGGTGCCCGCTTCGATGATCGCGTGACCAACAACGTAGCCAAGTTCTGCCCCAACGCCACCATAGTCCACATCGACATCGACCCCACCTCCATCTCCAAGACGGTACAGGCCCATGTGCCCATCGTCGGCTCGGTGGAAACCGTGCTGGAACAGATGCTGGAAGTGATCCGCGAGTGCGGCTTTGACAACGACAAGCAGGTACTGGCGGACTGGTGGGAGCAGATCAACCAGTGGCGCTCCCGCAACTGCCTGGCCTACGAAACCCATCCCACCCTGATCAAGCCGCAGCAGGTCATCGAGACTCTCTACAAGGTGACCAAAGGGGAGGCGTTTGTCGCCTCCGACGTCGGCCAGCACCAGATGTTTGCCGCCCTCTACTACCCGTTTGCCAAACCGCGCCAGTGGATCAACTCCGGCGGTCTCGGCACCATGGGCTTTGGCATTCCGGCCGCCATGGGGGCCCAGTTTGCCAACCCGGAAGCCGTGGTCTGCTGCGTCACCGGCGACGGCTCGGTACAGATGAACATCCAGGAGCTCTCCACCTGCATGCAGTACGGGGTGCCCATCAAGATCATCTCCATCAACAACCGTGCGCTGGGGATGGTCAAGCAGTGGCAGAAGATGTTCTACGGCGGCCGTCACAGCCACTCCTACATGGAATCCCTGCCTGACTTCGTCAAGCTGGCGGAAGCCTATGGCCACGTCGGCATCGCGGTGAGCGATCCGGCGGAGCTGGAGAGCGCCATGGAGAAGGCCTTTGCCATGAAGGACAGACTGGTGTTCATGGACATCTCGGTCGATCCGGACGAGCACGTCTATCCGATGCAGATCAAATTTGGTGCCATGGACGAGATGTGGCTGAGCAAGACGGAGAGAACCTGATGAGACACATCATTTCAGTACTGCTGGAGAACGAATCCGGCGCCCTGAGCCGTGTGGTGGGCCTCTTCTCCCAGCGCGGCTACAACATCGAGACCCTGACGGTGGCCCCCACCGAGGATCCCACCCTGTCCCGCATGACCATCGTCACCATGGGGGATGAGCGGGTGCTGGAGCAGATCCAGAAGCAGCTGCACAAGCTGGTGGACGTGCTCAAGGTGTGTGACCTGAGCGAGGGTGAGCACATCGAGCGGGAGATCGCGCTGGTCAAGGCGCGCGCCGCCGGTGGTGCCCGTGACGAACTGAAGCGGCTGGCGGACATCTTCCGTGGCCAGATCGTCGACGTCACCCCCGAGCTCTACACGGTGCAGCTCGTCGGGACCAGCGAAAAGCTGGACGCCTTCATCAAGACGGCTGCCCAGACCAACGAGATCATCGAAGTGGTGCGCTCCGGTGTCTGTGGCATCTCCCGGGCGGACAAATCCCTGCGTCCCTGATGTGGCCGGATGAGAAAATTGCTGTTCAAGGGCTCTTCGGAGCCCTTTTTCGTGTCTGGCAGCGTTGCGGGCAAGTGGGGGGGCCGGTGGGGATGATGGCCACAGCATCAGGAGGTTATCGAGGGGGTGAAAGAGAAGGGGGAAGGGAGGGGCTTCACCTGTCATTTTCTTTCAAATGATCGGTAAACTATCCACAAAAGCTGTGGAAAACTCTGTAGATTAGCGGTGTGTCTGGCGTTAGTCACATGATCTTAAAGGGATATTTCAATTTGATCCTGGCTGGATCGCATTTGTGCAATCCCCTGGCGAGGGTGTGAGCGTTTGCTTATCCCTCGTGCCTTGCCAAGGGCGGAACGCGGATCTGTCTGTAGATCCGGACGGGATCCCGACCTGATCTTGCGGATCAACATTTCTGGGCGCGAGCCATAAAAAAACCCGCCTCTCGGCGGGTTTTTCATTGTATCGGACTGCGGGTCGATTACTCAGCCTGGGCTGCCTGGATGCCGGTCAGGGCGATGGTGTAGACGATGTCGTCCACCAGGGCGCCACGGGAGAGGTCGTTGACCGGCTTGCGCATGCCTTGCAGCATGGGGCCGATGGAGACCAGCTCGGCGGAGCGCTGTACCGCCTTGTAGGTGGTGTTGCCGGTGTTGAGATCCGGGAACACGAACACGGTGGCCTTGCCGGCAACCGGGGAGTTCGGTGCCTTGGACTTGGCGACGTTCTCCATGATGGCCGCATCGTACTGAAGCGGGCCGTCGATGATGAGGTCGGGACGCTTGGCCTTGGCCAGCTCGGTCGCTTCACGCACCTTCTCCACGTCCGCGCCGGCGCCGGAGGTGCCGGTGGAGTAGGAGATCATGGCCACGCGCGGCTCGATACCGAAGGCGGCGGCGGAGTCGGCGGACTGGATGGCGATCTCGGCCAGCTGCTCGGCAGTGGGATCCGGGTTGATGGCGCAGTCACCGTAGACCAGTACCTGGTCCGGCAGCAGCATGAAGAAGATGGAGGAGATCAGGGAAGAGCCCGGAGCGGTCTTGATGATCTGCATCGGCGGACGGATGGTGTTGGCAGTAGTGTGCACTGCGCCGGATACCAGGCCGTCAACTTCATTGCGCTCCAGCATCATGGTACCCAGTACCACGTTGTCTTCCAGCTGCTCGCGGGCAACCACTTCGGTCATACCCTTGTTCTTGCGCAGCTCGACCAGACGAGCCACATAGCGCTCGCGCACGGCAACGGGATCGATGATCTCGACGCGGTCGGTCAGTACCACGCCCTGCTGTTCGGCAACACGACGGATCTCTTCCGGGTTGCCCAGCAGGACCGGGCGGGCGATGCCACGCTCGGCACAGATAGCGGCAGCCTTGATGGTGCGCGGCTCTTCCCCTTCCGGCAGCACGACGCGCTTGTTGGCCTGACGGGCCAGCTCGGTCAGCTGATAGCGGAAGGCCGGCGGGCTCAGGCGACGGGAGCGGGTGGACTTGGCGGAGAGAGACTCGATCCAGTGCTTGTCGATGTGACCAGCAACGTAGTCCTGCACCAGCTCGATACGCTCGCGGTCATCTTCCGGGATGTCGACGTTGAAGTTCTGCAGGCTGACGGCGGTCTGCCAGGTGTTGGTGCCGGTGATCATGATCGGCAGACCGGTGGCCATGGCCTGTTGGCACAGTGCCATCACCTGGGGTTCCGGGTGGTAGTTGCCGGTCAGCAGCAGGGCACCCAGCTTGACGCCGTTCATGGCGGACAGGCAGGCGGAGACGATGACGTCGGAACGGTCGCCGGAAGTCACCAGCAGGCTGCCTGGACGGAAGTGCTCGATCATGTTGTGGATGGAGCGGGCGCAGAAGGTCACGGTCTGCAGGCGGCGGCTTTCCAGCTCACCCTTGTTGATGATCTTGGCGGCCAGGTGCTTGGCGAGATCCTTGGCGCGCGGTGCGATCAGCTGGGTGTTCCAGGGAATGCAGCCGAGGATGCGCAGCGGACTCTTGCCGAAGACCTGCAGCACTTCCAGGTTGTGGCCGGTATCGGCGCCGTGGTGGTGCGCTTCGAACATCTCGGTCAGGTCGGGACGGGTCACGCCGTGCTCGTCAACCGGGGCACCCACCTTGTTGATGACGCAGCCCACGATGCGCGGGTTGTTGACGCCACCGAAGTTGGAGCAGGCCAGCTCGATGCGCTCTTTGAGCTTCTGGCTGGAGTCGTTGCCCGGATGGGTCACGAACACCATGTCGGCATCCAGCGCCTTGGCGACGTCGTAGTTCAGCTTGTTGGCAAAGGGTTGCTTGTCGGTCGGAACCAGGCCCTCGATCACCACCACTTCGGCGCCGCTGGTCTTCACGTGCTCTTCGAAGCGGGCCACGATCTCTTCCAGCAGGATGTCGGTGTTGCTGGAGGTGATCATGTTCTCGGCGTAGGAGAGGGCGAACGGCTCGGGCGGGTTGATGTTGGCAGCGGCGCGGATCACGGCGGTGGAGCGCTCGGTACCGGTTTCACCCGGACGCGGCTGGGCGACCGGTTTGAAGAAGCTGACATTGACACCGTGACGTTCCATGGCGCGAACGACGCCAAGACTCACGGAGGTTACGCCGACACCAGTGCCGACCGGGATGAGCATAATAGTGCGTGCCACTTATTACCCCTTGTTCATTTTTTGGGATCAGGAAAAGGCCGCCCTGGGGCGGCCTTGCTCTACAGCTAATTTATGCGCCGACCAGTTCCAGCGCGTCGTGGGCGATGACCCACTCTTCGTTGGTCGGGATAACCAGGGCCTTGGTGGAACCAGCCTTGGTGATCTCGCCGCCCTTGCCGAAGCGAGCCTTCAGGTTGGCGTCGTGGTCGACGTCAAAGCCCAGCAGGCCCAGCTTGTTCAGGGTGATCTCACGGATCGGGGCGGAGTTCTCGCCGATGCCGCCGGTGAAGACCACGGCATCCAGACGACCGTCCATGGCGGCGGCGTAGGCACCGATGTACTTGGCCAGACGGTAGCAGTACACGTCCATGGCGCGCTTGGCTTCTTCCTTGCTGTCGTAGTTGTCTTCAACGAAACGGCAGTCGGAGGTGACTTCGGTCAGACCCTGCAGGCCGGATTCCTTGGTCAGCATGGTGTTGATCTCGGCAACGCTCATGCCCAGCTTGTCGTGCAGGAAGAAGATGATAGCCGGATCGATGTCACCGGAACGGGTACCCATCACCAGGCCTTCCAGCGGGGTCAGGCCCATGGAGGTGTCGACGGACTGGCCGTTCTTGATGGCGCAGACGGAGCCGCCGTTGCCCAGGTGGCAGTTGATGATGTTGAGCTCTTCCACCGGCTTGTTCAGCTGCTTGGCCGCTTCCAGGCTGATGTAGTAGTGGCTGGTGCCGTGGGCGCCGTAGCGACGGATGCCGTTCTCTTTGTAGAGCTTGTACGGCAGGGCGTACAGGAAGGCTTCTTCCGGCATGGTCTGGTGGAAGGCGGTGTCGAACACGGCGACGTTCTTCTCGGCCAGTTCCGGGAAGACCTTCAGGGCGGCACGGATACCGATCAGGTGAGCCGGGTTGTGCAGCGGTGCGTAAGGAATGGCGGCTTCGATGCCGGCAATGACGTCATCACAGATGCGAACGGAGGAGGTGAAACGCTCGCCGCCGTGTACCACGCGGTGGCCGATGGCGATCAGGTTCTTGGACAGTTCCGGGTTGAGCGGCAGGATCTTGTGAACGATGAAGTCCAGCGCTTCCTGGTGAGCGGCACCGGCACCCAGATCAGCGTTGCCTTTCTCGCCGTTCAGCTTCCACTTGATGCGGGCGTCGTCGAGGTTGAAGCATTCGGCCAGGCCGGACAGCAGGTCATCACCGGTGGTTGCGTCAATGACAGCAAACTTCAGGGACGAGCTGCCACAGTTAAGAACAAGAACCAGCTTACTCATGAATAAATCCTATCGCAGATTGGGTTGGGTTGGAGGATGCGCCGGACGCGGTGCGTCCAAAAACTATCAACTTATCCTTATGAGGGTTGGCAATCTGTTGCTTGCCCCTTGTATAGTGATACAAGACCCGAAATTCAGACGTCCCTGACTGGTCAGTGGCCGTGCCCCAGCGTAAAAATGGGCGTACAAAGGATAACCTGATTGTTGAAAAATAACAAAGTCATCCTCAACCTTTGTTATTGCCTCTCAAATATTGTCGAGGTTTTGCCGTTAATGCGTTCGAAAAGAGCTCGGAGGTAGCATGAGCATGAACATTTTTGGAACTAAATTACAGCAAGGCCGTCATTATATGACTCTTTGGCCGCGCCGTCCCGAGCTTAATTCCATGTTCCCGGAGAATCGGGTGATCAAGGCCACCGAATTCGCCCTCAAGGTGATTCCGGCACTGGCGGTGCTCAGCGTCATGGTGCAGTTCCAGTTTGGCGAGCTTCATTACTGGCCCTCCGTGATGGCGTCCGTGCTCTTCCTGCTCAGCCTGCCGCTGCAAGGGTACTACTGGCTCGGCCAGCGCGCCGATACCCGGCTGCCCCCCTCCCTCGCCACCTGGTATCGGGAGATAAACGGCAAGATGAACGAGCAGGGGGGTCAACGTCAGCTGGTGGCCCGTCCCCGCTACGAAGAGCTGGCCGATACCCTCAACGCCGCCTTCAAGCAGCTGGACAAATCCTTCCTCTACGAATGACTTTCCGAAGTCAGACTGACGACAAAGGCGCCCTCAGGCGCCTTTTTCACATTCAGGCGGCCAGCACCTTGCTGATCTCCTGGATGGAGAGCTTGTACTGACGGGGGCACTGACGCCAGACCGTCAGCATGCGCTGGTATTTGTCCCGCATGGCGATGTCGCTGGAGAGCTCGTCGCAGGGGCAGGGCAGTTCGGGGAAGCGCTTGTCCACTTCCAGCAGGAAGCAGACGTAATCCGCCAGTTCCCGCTCCTGGCTGCGGCTGTAGCCGTTGAAGGCAAGGCGGCTCTCGTTGACATCGGCCCGGGCGCTGGCATCCAGGTTGCCCCAGGAGATGGCCAGTGCATGGTGCAGCTCCAGGGTGTCCAGCACCTCCTGGCAGGTGGCGAGGTCCAGATGGCCGAAGCTCTTCTCCAGCTCGAGGATCTGCAGGCAGTAGCCGCGCTCGACGATGGTGCTGGCACGCTGGTAAAACGCCGCCTTTTCCGGATTGAGTTTGGCCAGGATCTCGTACTGGTTGCTCAGGATCAGGCGTTCGGTGTGGCTCATGTTCATGGGCTGTCTCGCTGGAAAATGAATCTGGGGTCACGTTAACCCATATCCAGGATGAATTTTTTGATCTGAGAGGGGAGGTTGGCGAGAAAAGGCGGGAGGAGGTGCCTTGGTGAGCCGCCAGAGAGTGGGGGCTGATGCCGTGGTGAAACGAGGAGGGCCCGCCATGGCGAGCCCTGCAACAATACCGCTGGTGGCTTAGCCCTTGACGAGGTCGAGCACCACCTGATGGTGATCGCTGGTCTTGAACTTGTCGAAGCGATGGGCAACCTTGCCCTCTTCGTCGATGAGGAAACTCAGGCGATGAATGCCGTCATACTCCTTGCCCATGAACTTCTTCGGGCCCCAGACGCCAAAGGCATCGGCCACCGCGTGATCCTCATCGGCCAGCAGGCGGAAGTTGAGGTTGTCGCGCTCCTCGAACTTTTTCAGGCGCTTGGCGCTGTCAGGGCTGATGCCGAGCACCACCACATTGAGGGCAGCCAGCTCGCTATTGACGTCGCGCAGACCGCAGGCCTGGGTGGTGCAACCCGGGGTCATCGCCTTGGGGTAGAAATAGATCAGCACCTTCTTGCCGCGCAGGTCGGCGAGGCGAACCTGATTGCCGTCCTGATCGGAGAGGGAGAAATCGGGGGCCTGGGTACCAGCTTCTAGTGGTGACATGGGGTCTCCTCGGATAAACGCCGTCAGGCGTACTTGTGATTGACGATGAATTCGAACGACTCGGCGCCCAGTCCACGACAGAAATCGGCGAAGGCTGTCTTCGAGCCAGGCTCTTCTCCCTGCTTGGAGAGATTCAACTGAAAGTTCGCCTTGAGCAGGTTGAAGGGCTGCTGTTCCAGGGTGATGGTCTGCATGGCCTGAATGTCCCAGCCGTGATCGCTGAAGAACTGGGTGCACTGACTTACGATGCCCGGCTGATCCCGGATCAGCACCTCTGCGCTGGCGCTGATGTCATATTGCAGGGAGTGGTGGCGCTCGGTGCGTTTCATCATGGTGATGAGATCCCACTCCTGGCTGCGCAGTGGGAGGCTGATTTCCAGTTGCATCAGGCTGTTCCAGTCACCGGACAGGAGCATGATGAAGGTGAATTCGTTGCCGAAGATGCCAAGACGGCTGTCGACAATGTTGCAACCGCAGCCACTGACGTGACGGGTCACCTCATTGACGATGCCAGGCCTGTCCGTGCCGATGGCCGTTACGACCAGGTAGTGAGTCATAAATCGTCTCTCGTCCATTATTGAGAATGCGTTGACCGCGGGGGCCGGCACCCTGCCGTGAGGCCTCTTGTGCGCTCGTGCATTCATACGTTTTGTGCCGGATGGTAACACGGCTTGTCCCCTGCCTCCCTTGTTTTTCAAAAGGGGCAGCTTTACCATTACGCCCCTGAAAATCGGGAGAATTATCCATGTTACGCGGTAGTATTGTTGCGCTCGTTACCCCCATGCTGCCTTCGGGCGACATCGATTGGGTCAGTCTGGCAGCGCTGGTGGAATATCATGTGGATGCCGGGACCAGCGCCATCGTCGCCGTGGGAACCACGGGAGAGTCGGTCACCCTGAGCGAGCAGGAACATATCGCCGTGGTTGAGAAGACGGTGGAATACGCCGCCGGACGCATTCCCGTCATCGCGGGCTGCGGATCCAACAATACTGCTCACGCCATCGCCCTCTCCCGGCGTTTCGCCACCATGGGCGTGGTGGCGGGTCTCTCGGTTACCCCCTATTACAACAAACCCACCCAGGAAGGCCTCTATCGTCACTATTGTGCGATCGCCGAGGCTAGTGGTCTGCCTCAAATTCTCTATAATGTGCCCGGTCGCACCTGCTGTGACCTCAAACCTGAGACGGTGGCCCGTCTGGCCAAGGTGCCCGGCATCATAGGTTTGAAAGAAGCGACTGGCGATCTTGGCCGTACCCCGCTGCTGCGCGAACTGTGCGGGCCGGATTTTGCGCTTTATAGTGGCGATGACGCCAGCGGATGTGATTTTATGCTGCAAGGGGGCGATGGTGTCATTTCGGTCACCACCAATATTGCGGCGCCCCAGATGGCCGACATGTGTCGTGCTGCCCTGGCCGGTGATGCCGGGCAGGCTCATGACATCAACAATCGATTGATGCCGTTGCATCAGACTCTGTTCTGTGAACCGAGTCCCATTCCGGTGAAATGGGCCTGTGCCCGGCTGGGATTGATGGCGACGGCGACCTTGCGTCTGCCCCTGACCGATCTCACCCCCGAGGGGGAAGCGGCGATGGCGCGAGCACTGACGACTGCGGAGTTGATGGCGAGTGTTTAAAGCAAATGGAAAGGGAAATGCAGTGCGCCTGGTGCTGAGTGTCGCGACGGTGGCCGTGCTGGCTGCCTGCAGCTCACCCCAGGAACGCAAAATGGCCAACCGTGGCTTCGAGTATGAAGAGAGCCGCCTCGAAGGCCGCGCCTTCCTTGTGCCCGCCGGGTTGAGTACCCCCGCCTTTAACAGCAATTTCGACATTCCGGCCCTGCCCGAGAGCAGCCGTGAGGGCGCCCTCGGGGCCAAGGTGGACGTGCGTCCGCCCGCCCAGTTGCTCACCGTGGTGCCCGGCAGCCAGGTGGTGGCCAATGCCAGCGAGCCAACCGTCGCCTTCTATGCCCTCAGCACCTCCCAGAGCGTGGAGCGCGATACCTGGGCCTTCCTGATGAACTTCCTGGCCGAACACAAGGTCACCACCGAGAAGCTGGACCAGCAGGACGGCGTCTTGCAGACCGGCTGGTTTGACAACTCAGCGGTGCTCGATGGCTGGGCGGAAGATGACGATGACTTCAAGATCCGTCAGCGTTACCAGTTCACCCTGCGCAACGATGTGCAGCGCCACGCCATCAAAATGTCGGTACGGGTGCTGGATCACGAAGAGACCATCGACGGCGAGACCAGCACTGTGCTGACACCGGCGGACGCCCAGCGTTATGCTACCCGCGCCCTGAACCAGTTCTCCCTCTATTACGACAAGCAGCTCAAGGCCCGTGAACAGCACAAGTCCAGCGATGGCATGGGGCTGGAGCTGGGTCTGGACAACAACGAGCTGAGCGCCTGGATTGCCGAAGGGTCGTTTGACCAGGTGTGGCGCCGCCTCAATCAGGTGCTGCCTGCCTATGGTTTCACCATCAAGGACACCCAGCAGTCCCTGGGCTGGATCGACGTGGAGTACGACGAGCCGGACAGCGAGTTCTGGAAGGCAAAGGGAGCGGAGCCCTTCAAGCTCGAGGAAGACAAGTATCGCTTCCAGCTCGGCGAGATGACGGGCGGCAAGACCTCCATCACCCTGTTCGACAAGGACAAGAAGCCTGTCGCATCCGGTGTCATCTCCCAGATGTACATCAGCCTGTCCGAGGCCTTTGCCAAGGGCTTGGCCGATCAGGGGGCGAAGTAAGCATGGAAACAGGGGCCTCGCGCCCCTGTTTTGTTATGTCCGGGTTGCCGCAGGGCCAGCGTGCCGAGCCGGTTGCCCCGGGCCTGAGTACCTGATGATGTGAATCCCCCACAGACAGGGGTCTGGTGCCCCTGCCTAACTAGTCCCACAACAGGAAGTGTTATTAGCCATGAGTCTTGCAGATCAAGTATTGGCGGTGAACGACGATTTGCCGATCCGTACCGATAAACCTGTCCATTCCGGCAAAGTGCGCAGCGTCTACTGGTTGACCCCGGCAGACAGTGCCCGGCTCATTCGGGAGAAAGGCTATGATGTGCCGGCCGATACGCCCCTGGCCCTCATGGTGATCAGTGATCGCATCTCGGCTTTCGACTGCATCTGGCAAGGGGTGGACGGTCTGAACGGCGTGCCGGGCAAGGGCGCGGCGCTCAATGCCATCTCCAGCCACTGGTTCAAGCTGTTCAAGGAGCAGGGGCTGGCGGACAGCCACATCCTGGACATCCCGCACCCCTTCGTCTGGATCGTGCAAAAAGCCCGTCCCGTGATGATCGAGGCCATTGCCCGCCAGTACATCACCGGCTCCATGTGGCGTGCCTACAAGGATGGTGAGCGGGAATTCTGCGGCATCACCCTGCCGGAAGGGCTCAAGAAGGATCAGAAGCTGCCCGAGATCCTCATCACCCCGTCCACCAAGGGGATCCTCAAGGGGCTGGATGGCGTGCCGGAAGCGGACGACGTCAACGTCTCCCGCGGCGACATCGAGCGCCACCATCAGGCCTTCGGCTTCCGCTCCCCGGTGGACATCGACCGCTACGAGGCGCTGCTCAAAGAGGGCTTCAACGTCATCAGCGAGGCGCTGGCTGCCCTGGATCAGGTCTTCGTCGACACCAAGTTCGAGTTCGGTTACGTGACCGATGCCGCCGGTCGCGAGAAGCTCATCTACATGGATGAAGTGGGCACCCCCGACAGCTCCCGCATCTGGGACGGCGCAGCCCTTCGCGGCGGCGAGATCATCGAGAAGTCCAAAGAGGGCTTCCGCCAGTGGCTGCTGAACCACTTCCCGGATCCGGACATCCTGCTCAACAAGAACCGCATGCCCGAGCGCTTCGCCCTGGCCCGTGACAACAAGCTGCCCACCGAGGTGATGATGGATATCTCCCGCACCTATGTGGGGATCGCCGAGATGATCATCGGTCAGCCGCTGGTACGCAGTGCCAATCCGAAGCAGGAGATCATCGAGGTACTGCGGGAGCAGTACGGCCTGATCGACTGAGGCCGACCGCTTTTTTTGCCGCAGGCGCACAAACGTTTGCCGGTGGCAGGGGAGGCGCTTGCAACGCAGATGACAAAACGGGCCCCATGACGGGGCCCGTTTTCATTGGGTTGTCCGGAGCGCTCAGCCATTGACCCGGAAGATCTGACCGGTCTGTACCCCCAGTACCGATTTCTTGTAGGCCTGGGCCACCCGGGCGGCGGGTACCGGCACGAAGCCCGGGAAGAAGTCGGCATACTTGCCCATGGACTCTTCCAGTACGGTGGGGCTCACCACGTTGATGCGAATGCCCCTTGGCAGCTCGCAGGCGGCCCCTTTCACGAAGTGCTCGATGGCACCGTTGATGGTGGTGGCGCTCACCCCCCAGTGGATGGGCTCCTCGCTCAGAATGCCGCTGATGAGGGTGATGGAGCCACGGTCGCTCAGGTGGGCAATGGCGGCCCGGGTCAGGTTGATCTGGCCCATCAGCTTGCTCTGAAGCCCCACCTGCCATTGCTCGTCCGTCATCTCGGTCAGGGCATTGAAGGCGACGCTGCCGCTGGCGACCACCAGGGCATCGAAGGACCCGACCTGCTCGAAGAGCGCTCTGATGGAGGCGGGGTCGCGCATGTCCACTCTGGCATCCCCCTGGCTGTGACCGACCCGGATCACCTGGTGATCCTGGGCAAGCAGTTCGCTGACGGCGGCGCCAATGGTGCCGGAGGCACCCACAATCACAATCTTCATATCTATCGCTCCTGGTTGAGATGAGTTGATGATAGCGGGATAAAAAGGGAGAAAAAGCGCTTATGATGAACCCATTGTTTCTATATTGGTGCTAATGATGGATATCACCCACCTGGCCAGTTTCTATGAAGTGGTGCAGCGGGGCAGTTTCTCCGCCGCTGCCGATGCCCTGGGGGTGAGCAAGGGGATGCTGAGCCGCCATGTCAGCGCCCTGGAGTCCACCCTCAATGCCCAGCTGCTCCAGCGCACGACCCGCAGACTCAGCCTGACCGAGGCGGGGCGGGTGCTTCACCAGCAGGCCGGCGAGATCTTCGCCCTGGGGTAATCCCCCCATTTTTAGGGGCATTCAAAAGTAGAGGTCATGCGGCCTGTGCCAGACGCTGTTTCGGCGTGTAGCCACCCAGCGCCATATTGGGCCGCTCATGGTTATAAACCCACAGCCAGTTCGTGGCAAACTCCTGTAGTTCATTCAGTGACTCAAACAGGTAATGGCCCAGCCAGTCGTAGCGCACCGTGCGGTTAAAACGTTCGATGTAGGCATTCTGCTGCGGATTTCCTGGCTGGATATAGCCCAGGGTTATCCCCTCCTGTTTCGCCCATCGCTTGAGCTCTTCGCTGATGTATTCCGGGCCATTGTCACATCGGATAATGGCGGGCTTACCTCGCCACGTGATCACCTGCTCCAGCGCCCGTTTGACTCGTGAGGCGGGTAAGGAGAAATCCACCTCGATGCACAGCGCTTCACGATTGAAGTCATCGATCACATTAAACAGCCGCACCGAGCGGCCATCGCTGAGCTGGTCATGCATAAAGTCCATCGACCAGCACTGATTAGGCTGGTCGGGAACCGCCAACGGCTCTGGCTTAGCCCGAACCAACCGTTTCCTGGGTTTTATCCGCAGATTGAGCTCCAGCGCCCGATAGATCCGGTATACCCGTTTGTGATTCCAGCCAAAGCCTTGGACGTTGCGCAGGTACAAAAAGCATAACCCGAAGCCCCAGTTGCGCTGGCTGGCCGTGATACGTAGCAGCCAATCGGCAATTTCCTGGTTTTCATCGACCAGCACGGGCTGATAGCGATAGCAGCTTTCACTGACCTTGAAGATCCGGCAAGCCAGACGGATGGATATGGCGTAGTGAGTCACGGCTTTGGTCGCCATCTCCCGGCGGGCAGATGGCGTTACCACTTTTTTGCCATGGCCTCGGTGATGATCTCTGCCTTGAGGCGCTCCTCGGCGTACATCTTCTTGAGGCGGCGGTTTTCGTCCTCCAGCTCCTTGAGTCGAGCCATGAGGGAGGCATCCATCCCCCCGAATTTGGAACGCCACTTGTAGAAGGTGGTCGTGCTGATGCCATGCTCGCGGCAGAGCTCCGGGACGGGAGCTCCAGCCTCAGCTTGTTTGAGGATGGCGATGATCTGGGTATCGCTAAAGCGTGATGTTTTCATGTAGAACCTCCTGCGTTCAAGGTACGGGAAAATTCTACTTATGAGCACCCTGGTTTTTCGGGGGGATTACC
>NZ_JBFOCW010000061.1:0-12993 GCF_040908005.1 Aeromonas sp. s1(2024)
ATTTCGATGGGTCGTTAGCTCAGTCGGTAGAGCAGTTGACTTTTAATCAATTGGTCGCTGGTTCGAATCCAGCACGACCCACCATCATTTCAGTCATATCCCAGGTCGTTTAGCTCAGCTGGGAGAGCACCTCCCTTACAAGGAGGGGGTCACTGGTTCGAGCCCAGTAACGACCACCATATTGAAAAGCCCGCAGCGATGCGGGCTTTTTCGTTTCCGTCTCCCATCAGGTTCGCAGTCGATCCAGCTCGCTTGCCAGGGTGGTGGCCGCCTGTTCCAGTGCCTCGCTCAGGCGCTGGCTGGCATTGGCCTCTTGTCCCAGGGTGGTGGCGGCGTCACCGATGCGCATCAGGTTCTGGTTGATGGTGTCGCTCACGGCACTCTGCTGCTCGGCGGCGGTCGCCACCTGGCTGATGTGATCATGGATCTGCTGGATCTGGGTGACCACCTGATTGAGTGCCTCGAAGGCCTGCTCCGTGCCTTCAACCGTGCTCACCGAGCGGGCGATCCCCGTGCTCATCAACTGCTGGCTGCTGGTGACCTCGGTTTGCAGGCTGCCGATGAGCTGCCCTATCTCGTCGGTGGATGAGCGGGTCTTGTTGGCCAGCGCCCTCACCTCGTCCGCCACGACGGCAAAACCCCTGCCCATGTCGCCGGCCCGCGCCGCCTCGATGGCTGCGTTGAGGGCCAGCAGATTGGTCTGTTCGGCAATGGCCCGGATCACATCGAGGATGTGGCTGATATTGGTGCTGCGCTGGGCGACCTGGGCGACCGCCTTGTCGGCCTGATGCATGTCCTCGACCAGGGTATGGATCTCGTTGCGGGCCCTGCTCAAGGTCTGCTGGGCCGTGCTGACATGGTGGGTCGCCGCTTCCGACTCCTGCGCCGCCTGTTCCGCATAGCCCGCCACGCTGACTGCCGTGGTGCTCATCTCGTGCATGGCGCTGACCACGCTCTCCAGCTCCAGGCTCTGATCATCCAGGCTGCTGCGCATGGCATCGGCCGTCTGCTTCATGCCCCTGGCCTGCTGATGCACCTGTTGCCCAATCTGCTTGCTGCCCTGCACCATGGCCCTCAGCTTGCCGAGGAAGGCATTGAGATGCCTGCCCAGCTCGATGAGCTCCTGGTGGGTGTCGATACGCATCTGCTGGGTCAGGTCGCCCTCATTGCTGGCGAGGTGGGAGACGTGGCGGCTGATGAGGGAGAGGGGCGCCGTGATGGTCTGGATGAACCAGACAAGCAGGCCCAGGGCCACCAGGGTGATGACAACGATGGCAACCAGCTGCTGCTGCTGGGTAGCCTGCAACAGGCTGCCGAGCTGCTGGCTGATGGTGTTGGCCTGGCTGAGGGCGAGGGCCTTGGGCACCTTGATCATCAGCCACCACTGGTTGTCGGCAGCCTCGATCCGTATGGGCTGCTGCAAGATGAAATCGCTGTCGGTATCGGCGGGGTGTCCATTCGGGGCAACCAGTCCGGCCTCTGTCAGGGGGCGCCCCAGTTTGTCCGAATGGCGGTTGCTGCCGACGATGAAGCCCGCCTTGCTGACCAGGGTGACCTCGGCCTGGTTGTCATAGAGGCTCTTGCCAAGGTGCTCGGCCAGTTGCTGGAAGATGGGCAGGTTCATGTCGACCCCGGTGATCCCGGCAAACTTGCCATCCTTGAGGACGGGCACCGTCAGGCTGGTCATCAGCATCTTCTGGCCAGGGCTTATCTCGTAGAGGTAGGGTTCCATCAGGCAGGGGCGACGAGTCTCGCGACCGCAGAGATACCACTCGCTGTTGCGAATGCCGAATTCATTGCGCGAGGTGTCGAACTTGGCGTCACTGGTGGCGGCATCTATGGTCTGCTGCGCGATGTTTCCGTTCTGTTCCCGGGTGAAGTAGACCTCGAGACTGCCCTTGCCGGCAACCGAATGGCTGGCGCCCGTCTGCCAGTCGGCGTCCTGTTCGTCGTAACCGTTGGGTTCGAACTGGGCGTAGATGGAGCTGATCCCGTTTGCCTGGCGCAGGCGGCTGCCAAGCAGAAGCTCCACTTGCGGGCGACTCAGCCGCTGGTCCGGCTGGGCCATGCTTCCTTCAAGCTGCGCCGCCATGCCGAGCGGTATCTGATAGGCCTGCTGCAACTGGTCTTCGATCTGCACGGCATACCGCTCTGCCTGGAATTGCAGGGAACGGGAAACCTCCTGCTCCAGGGCGCCACGGGTCTGCGCCATGATGTCATCGCGCAGGCCGTTCAGCGAGGAGGACTGTATCCATGTCATGGCGACGCCACTGGCGAGAAAAAGTCCCAGCGTGAGCAACAACAACTTGGTCTTGAGCGAACGTTGTTTCATTCGACAACTCCTTTTGGCAAGAATGACAACGATATGGTCGGAGCGGGTCCTGACAGTTGTACTGTACTGGATTTGTTGATGGGTTTGTGCACGGCTTCTGGTTATAATTTTGGCCTTCCCGAGCGTTGATGGAACAGTCGCAATGAGCAATGCACTGAGCAGTATTCCGCCGGTAGTCGAGATGGACTACCCCTTCCCGGCCAAACCACAGCCCCTGACTCCCGAGCAGAAGGCGACCCTGATCGCCGAGATCAAGGTGCTGCTGCAGGCGCGCCAGGCCGTGCTGGTTGCCCATTACTACACGGATCCCGAGATCCAGGCCCTGGCAGAAGCCACCGGTGGCTTCGTGGGTGACTCCCTGGAGATGGCCCGCTTCGGTCGCGACCATGCAGCCCAGACCCTGATCGTGGCCGGTGTGCGCTTCATGGGAGAGACCTCCAAGATCCTGAGCCCCCACAAGCGGGTGCTGATGCCGACGCTGGAGGCCGAGTGCTCTCTTGATCTGGGTTGTCCCATCGACCAGTTCTCCGCCTTCTGCGATGCGCACCCCGATCACATCGTGGTGGTCTATGCCAATACCTCGGCAGCGGTGAAAGCACGGGCCGACTGGGTGGTCACCTCCAGTATTGCACTGGAGATCGTCGAACATCTGGACAGTCAGGGTCACAAGATCATCTGGGGCCCAGACCGCCACCTCGGCGCCTATATCGAGAAGAAGACAGGGGCCGAGATGCTGCGCTGGCAGGGTCACTGCATCGTGCACGACGAGTTCAAGGCCAAGGCGCTGCGCGAGCTCAAGGCCCAGAACCCGGATGCCGCCGTGCTGGTGCACCCGGAGTCCCCGGCCTCCGTCATCGAGCTGGCGGATGCGGTGGGTTCCACCAGCCAGCTCATCAAGGCCGCCAAAGAGCTGCCCCAGCAGAAACTGATCGTGGCGACCGATCGCGGCATCTTCTACAAGATGCAGCAGGCCTGCCCGGAGAAAGAGATGGTGGAGGCGCCCACCGGCGGTGATGGTGCCACCTGCCGTAGCTGCGCCCACTGCCCCTGGATGGCGATGAACGGCCTGGTGGCCATCAAGGAGGCCCTGACCGACGGTGCCGAGCGTCACGAGATCCATGTGGATGAGGCACTGCGTCTCAAAGCGCTTGTCCCGCTCGACCGCATGCTGGATTTCGCCGCGGAGCTCAAGCTCAAGACCCAGGGCAACGCCTGACTGACTCTGATGGCAAGATGCAAAGAGGGCTCCTGCGGGAGCCCTCTTTATTTGTCCGTCATCTGTATCGTCAGATGATGACGGTGGAGAAGCTGTGCTCCTCGTCGGGCTGGACGGTGATCCCGTCCTCGGCGGTGATGGCCGCCTCGACACAGAGCATGGTGCGATAACCGTTGTCACTCATGTCGGCCATGGCGCTGGCCCCTTCCTGCCAGGGGGTCCAGACCACCACGCTGTCGTGGTTGCCGTTGACCACCCGGGTGGTGCGCTCACCATCCTGCACGCTGACCATGGCATCGGGCTGGCGGTAGATGCGATCCATGGCTGCGGTGACGGTCAGCGCTCCCTGTTGCAGTTCGTTTCGGCCGGTCAGCTTGTCCAGATAGGGTTCGCCGAGGCCGGTCACGGTCACCGCTTCCGGCGCACTGATCTGCAGGTAGGTGTGCAGGGCGGCATTGTAGGTGAGCGCTGACTTGCCGGTGTTGCGGGTGGTCAGCACCAGGGAAAGCTCCTTGCCGACCAGTACGTCCAGCTCCAGCTCGAAGGCATGGGGCCAGAGTGTCCTGCTGGCATCGTTGTCACGCAGGGAGAGGTGGACGAGTGTGCCATCCCCGTGATCGGAGACCCCATCCAGCGTCCACAGGCAGTTGCGTGCGAAGCCATGAGCCGGCTTGCCGCTGCCAACGCGAGCGGGGGAGGGGCCGAACCAGGGCCAGCAGAGGGGAATGCCGCCGCGAATGGGCTTGCTGCCATCCAGTATCGCCTTGTCGCTGAGCCAGAGAGAGGCCGGCTCACCATGGCGTTGGTAACGCAGCACATGGGCGCCAAACAGGCTTATCTCGGCCCTGGCGTGCTCATTGTCTATGGTCAGCAGGGGCAGGCCATCCTGGCTCAGGGTGCAGTGGGCAGTCAGCGTACGTGTCGGTGTCATAAAGGCTCCAGTGCTCGGGGACATTCAGAAAGGGTCCGTGATTCAGAATACAAAAAGGCGGCCATTGGCCGCCTTTTTTCAAGCTACGCGATTGCGCATCCCAAATTACTTGGAGATGTGAGCGATCAGGTCCAGAACCTTGCTGGAGTAGCCCATTTCGTTGTCGTACCAGGAGACGACTTTCACGAAGGTCTTGTTCAGCTGGATACCAGCCTTGGCATCGAACACGGAAGTCTGACGCTCACCCAGGAAGTCGGTGGAAACCACTTCGTCTTCGGTGTAGCCCAGCACGCCCTTCATGGCGCCTTCGGAGGCAGCCTTCATGGCCTGGCAGATTTCAGCGTAGGACGCTTCTTTCTTCAGGTTGACGGTCAGGTCAACAACGGACACGTCCGGAGTCGGAACGCGGAAGGCCATGCCGGTCAGCTTGCCGTTCAGTTCCGGGATGACCACGCCAACAGCCTTGGCAGCACCGGTAGAGGACGGGATGATGTTCTGAGCCGCACCGCGGCCACCGCGCCAGTCTTTGGCAGACGGACCATCAACGGTCTTCTGGGTAGCAGTGGTAGCGTGAACGGTGGTCATCAGGCCGGATTCGATACCGAAGGTATCGTTCAGAACCTTGGCGATGGGGGCCAGGCAGTTGGTGGTGCAGGAAGCGTTGGAAACGATGTCCTGGCCAGCGTAGGAATCCTGGTTGACGCCCATGACGAACATCGGGGTAGCGTCTTTGGACGGACCGGTCAGTACGACTTTCTTGGCACCGGCAGCGATGTGCTTGCGAGCGGTTTCGTCGGTCAGGAACAGACCGGTTGCTTCGGCAACAACGTCAACACCGATTTCGCCCCATTTCAGGTTGGCCGGGTCACGTTCAGCGGTAACACGTACGGTTTTGCCGTTGACGATCAGGTTGCCGTCTTTGACTTCAACAGTGCCCTTGAAGCGACCGTGAGTGGAGTCGTACTTCAGCATGTAAGCCATGTAGTCAACGTCGATCAGGTCGTTGATACCAACCACTTCGATGTCAGCACGCTCAGCGGCCAGACGGAAAACGAAACGACCGATACGGCCAAAACCGTTAATACCTACTTTGATAGTCATAATTGGTTACCTAACTGTTCAGTAGTCAAAGAAAATTCCGTTTGTAAATTTACTAGAACTCCCTCGCGAGTCAACCAACAATCTGCGCGAAATTGCGCTATATCATGAAAAACTGTGAAATTTATTTTCGGTTTATGTAACTGGCTACCAACTTTTGTTGAATGCATCATCAGCAAAGTCGGTGGCAGAGAACAACAATAGTGCCTGCCCGGTCACACATCCAGCCGGGGAGATATGTAAAAATGTGCGCGGTTTAGCATGGCCAAAGAGCCACTGTTCAAGTACCAACCATAAAAATTAATCACAAAATAGCGTAGACAGAATCCACAGCGGGAATTCTCAAACTATGACCACCCTGATTGAACAGCTGGCTGCCGCCAAAGGCATTGCCAGTGAGTATGTTGATGCCTGGGGCCAGCCGGCCCTGGTATCGGAAGAGAGCAAGGCCGCCATGCTGGGCGCCATGGGCTACCGCGTCGACGACGAGGCCGCCCTGTCCGAACAGCTTGAGCAGGAGCACCGCCAGCACTGGCTGCGCGCGCTGGATCCCGTGATGGTGGTACGCAGCGGCGACGCCGTTACTCTTGAGGTTCGCCTCCCCATCGAATTCGTCAACGATGCCCTCACCTGGCAGCTCCAGCAGGAGCAGGGTGCAGTGCTGTCCGGTCAACTCACCCCCATCGAGGGTGAGCTGGTCGGGGTGGCCGAGTTCGAAGAGATGGAGTGCCAGGCCTATCGCGTCACCCTGGATGTGCAGCCTGCGCTGGGTTATCACCAGCTCATCCTGCTGGAAGAGGGCAATGACGAGCCGCTGGCCACCATGCGTCTCATCGTCGCCCCCAAGTCCTGCTACAAGCAGGCGCCCATCGCCAATGGTCGCAAGGTGTGGGGCCCGAGCGTCCAGCTCTACTGCCTGCGCAGCCGCCACAACTGGGGCATCGGCGATTTCAGCGATCTCGGCCAGCTGGTTGAGAATGCCGCCGCCTGGGGAGCCCACTTCGTCGGTCTCAACCCCATCCACGCCCTCTATCCGGCGAACCCGGAGAGTGCCAGCCCCTACAGCCCCTCTTCCCGTCGCTGGCTCAACGTCGCCTATATCGACGTGGAAGCGGTGCCCGAATTCCTGGGCAACGATCGCCTGAAAGCGGAAGTGGCGAGCCCGGCCTTCCAGCAGCACCTCACCTCCCTGCGGGTCAAGGACAATGTGGATTACACCGGCGTCATCCAGACCAAGATCGGGATGCTGCGTCAGGTGTTCGACCAGGCCAGCTTCAGCGCCGAGCGTCAGGCTGCGTTCGATGCCTTTGTGGCTGCAGGCGGTGACAGCCTGCAACAGCAGGCAGCGTTTGACGCCCTGCAGGCCCACTTCTATGCCAAGGGCGAGAATGCCTGGGGCTGGCCGGTCTGGCCCGAGGCGCTGCGCGATTACCACAACCCCGAAGTGGCGGCCTGGATGGCCGAGCACCAACAGGATGTGGCCTTCTATCTCTATCTGCAGTTCCTGGCTGACGAGCAGCTGGCCCGGGCCGATGCCCGCGCCAAGGCCGCCGGCATGGTGATGGGGATCTACCGGGATCTGGCGGTCGGCGTCTCCGAAGGTTCCACCGAGATCTGGGCAAACCGGGATCTCTACTGCCCGAAAGCCTCGGTCGGTGCGCCGCCCGACATTCTAGGCCCCCTCGGCCAGAACTGGGGCCTGCCCCCCATGAACCCGAACCAGCTGTTCGAGGCCGCCTACCAGCCCATGGTGGATCTGTTCCGTGCCAACATGCGCTCCTGCGGCGCCCTGCGCATCGACCACGTGATGGCCTTGCTGCGCCTGTGGTGGGTGCCGCCCGGAGAGTCGGCCGCCAAGGGGGCCTACATCTATTACCCGGTGAACGATCTGCTGGGGATCCTGGCCCTAGAGTCTCATCGCAACCAGTGCCTGCTGATCGGCGAGGATCTCGGTACCGTGCCGGAGGGGATCGACGTGACCCTGAAAGAGAACGGCGTCCACTCCTACAAGGTGTTCTTCTTCGAGCGTTCCAAGGACGATGGTGGCTTCATCTCCCCGGCGCACTACGCCGAGCAGGCGATGTCCGCCCTGACCACCCACGACATGCCGACCCTCAAGGGCTTCTGGCACTGCGACGATCTGGCGCTGGGACGCGAACTGGGCCTGTACCCGGATGAAGACGTACTCAAGACCCTGTATGCTGATCGCCACCAGGCCAAGCAGCGGATCCTTGACAGCCTGCATGCTCATGGGGTCATCTCTGGCAATATCAGTCACGACGTGAACTGGGTCGGCATGAATACCGAGCTCAACCACGGTCTGCAACTGCACATGTCCCGCGGCAGCTGTGCCCTGTTCAGCACCCAGCTCGAAGACTGGCTGGAGATGGACAAGCCGGTCAACGTGCCGGGTACCAGCTACGAGTACCCCAACTGGCGTCGCAAGCTCTCCCGGGATCTGGAGGATATCTTCGCCGACGAGGCGCTCAAGAATCTGGCGGGCAAGATGAGCCGGGCCCGTGACGAGGCCAGCCGTTGAGCCTTGAACGCCAACATGTGACTCACTTTCATCCGCTTCGGCTTCGGCCGAAGCGGATGTTCAGCCATCAAAGGAAATGTCGATGCCCGTTGAACGTTTGGTTGCCGCCCGCTGTGCCGATCCCTTCTCCCATCTAGGCCTGCTGGCCAATCCGGATGGGCCAGGCCTGAAACTCACCGCCTGGTTGCCCGATGCACTCGAGGTCCGGGTCAGGGATCTCAAGTCAGGCAAGATAGTTGCCACCCTGACCGCCGCTGACGAAGCGGGCCTCTTTGAAACTGTTTTCACCCGCCGCAAGAATCCCTTCCCCTACCAGCTCATCGCGACCTACGCCGACGCCAGTGCCGACATCATCGACCCCTATCAGTTCCAGGCTGCCGCCTGGGAAGGGTTGGCGGAACTCACCTGGCAACCGGAAAACCTCTACCACACCCTCGGCGCCCAGTTGCGCACCGTGACGCACCTCGGCCAGCAGGTGGAAGGGGTCCGTTTTGCGGTCTATGCGCCGAGCGCCACGGCGGTGAGCCTCATCGGCGATTTCAACTTCTGGGATGGCCGCCGTCACCCCATGCAGCGCAGCCAGTGCGGCCACTGGGTGCTGTTCGTGCCGGGGCTCAAGGCCGGGGATCGCTACAAGTTCGAACTGAAGGACCCGGCGGGCAATCGCCTGCCCCACAAGAGCGACCCGGTGGGCTTCTACAGCGAGCAGTACCCCTCGTTCGCCTCCGTGGTCTATGACCATGGCCAGTACCAGTGGCAGGACGCCGCCTGGCGCGAGAGTCAGCTCAATGACAAGCGCGAGCAGCCCCTTTCCATCTACGAGCTGCACGTGGGTTCCTGGAAGCGTCACTCCAACGGCGACAGCCTGAGCTGGCGCGAGCTGGCGGTGGAACTGGTGGATTACATCAAGGAGATGGAGTACACCCACATCGAGCTGCTGCCGGTCTCCGAGCACCCCTTCAGCGGCTCCTGGGGCTACCAGCCGGTGGGCATGTTCTCCCCCACCAGTCGCTACGGCACGGCCGACGATTTCAAATACTTCGTGGATCAGTGCCACCAGGCGGGGATCGGCGTGATTCTGGATTGGGTGCCCGCCCACTTCCCGTCCGATGCCCACGGCCTGGCCCGCTTCGACGGCACGCCGCTCTACGAGTACGAGGATCCGCGCCGTGGCTGGCACCCGGACTGGAACTCCTACATCTATGACTTCGGTCGCGACACCGTGCGCCAGTTCCTGGTGGCCAGCGCCCTGTTCTGGCTCGACAAGTTCCACATCGACGGCCTGCGGGTAGATGCGGTCGCCTCCATGCTCTATCTGGATTACTCCCGCAACGCCGGTGAGTGGGTGCCCAACGTCGATGGCGGCAACCACAACTACGAGGCGATCAGCCTCTTGAAGTGGACCAACGAGGAGGTGTACGGCAAGTACCCCCACGCCATGACCATCGCCGAGGAGTCCACCGCCTTTGCCGGGGTCTCCCGTCCCACCTTCCTCGGTGGCCTGGGGTTTGGCTTCAAGTGGAATATGGGCTGGATGCACGACACCCTCAGCTACATGCAAAAAGAGCCCATTCACCGTCGCTACCACCACAACGACATGACCTTCTCCATGGTGTACCACTATGACGAGAACTTCATTCTGTCCCTCTCCCACGACGAGGTGGTCCACGGCAAGCACTCCCTGCTCTACAAGATGCCGGGGGACGAATGGCAGCAGGCCGCCAACCTGCGCGCCTACATGGGCTTCATGTATGCCCACCCCGGCAAGAAGCTCAACTTCATGGGCACCGAGATCGCCCAGAGCAACGAGTGGAATCATGATGCCCAGCTGCCCTGGCACCTGTTGCAGTACCCCAGGCACGGCGGCCAGCAGCGGCTGATCCGGGATCTCAACCACCTCTATCGTCATGAACCTGCCTTGTATCAGGCGGATTATGAACAGGCCGGTTTCCGCTGGCTGGATCACCAGGACGCGGACAACAGCATCTTCGCCTGGCTGCGGGCCGACAAGCTGGGGGCCCATCCGCTGGTGGTGGCCTGCAACTTCACCCCGGTGCCGCGCATCGGTTACCGTCTCGGGGTGCCGGCTGCCGGTCGCTATCGGGTGGTGCTCAACACCGACAGCGAGCATTACTGGGGCAGCAACTATGATGTGGGTCTGGTCTTCGTCGCCGAGGCGACCCCCTGGCAGGGGATGGCACACAGCCTGGTGCTGGACTTGCCGCCGCTCGCGACCTTGTTCATCAAACAGGAGTCCTGATGTTTGAAATGGAAAACGGGGTAGATCACCCGCTTGGCGCCCGTCTGGACGAGACGGGCTGCCACTTCTGTGTCTGGGCTCCCCAATCGGACAAGGTGGAGCTCTGCCTGTTCGACGACGAGGAGCAGGAGCTGGCGCGTCTCCCCTTGCCCGGTCGGCGCGGCCAGTACTGGTTCGGCCACGTGCGCGGGGTCAAGGCTGGTCAGCGCTATGGCTACCGGGTGCATGGCTCTCCCCAGGAGGGGTTGCTGTTCGACCCGGACAAGCTGCTGATAGACCCCTATGCCCGGGCGCTCAGCCGTCCTACCTACTGGGACGACGCCCTCTACGAGGGGGACAGCGCGGCCATGGTGGGCAAGTCGGTGGTGGTGGACGATGCCTTCGACTGGCAGGGGGTCGGCAAGCCCGGCATCCCGCCGGAGCGGGTCGTGCTCTACGAGACCCACGTCAAAGGGTTCACCCGCCAGCACCCCGGCATCCCCAAGGCGTTGCAGGGCACCTATCTGGGCATCAGCCACCCGCTGATGATCGAGCATCTGCAGGGGCTGGGGGTGACCTCGGTCCAGCTGATGCCGGTGGCGGCCTTCATGTCCGAGCCCAGGCTCGAGCAGCTGGGGCTCACCAACTACTGGGGCTACAACCCCATCGCCTTCTTCGCGCCCGAACCGCGCTACGGGGCGAAGGATGCGGTGACCGAGTTCAAGACCATGGTGCGCGAGCTGCACCGGGCGGGACTCGAGGTGATCCTGGATGTGGTCTACAACCACACCGCGGAGTCGGGCTTCGACGGCCCCATGCTCTCCCTCAAGGGGTTTGACAACGCGGGCTACTACGCCTTCGAGTCGGGTGCCCACGGTCTGGATTACCATCGCCACGCCAACGTCACCGGCTGCGGCAACAGCGTCAATCTGGATCACCCCAACACCCTGCGGCTGGTGCTCGATGCCCTGCGCTACTGGGTCACCGAGATGCAGGTGGACGGTTTCCGCTTCGATCTGGCGGTCACCCTGGCGCGGGAAGCGGGGGAGTTCGATCCCATGAGCGCCTTCTTCAAGGCCATGATGGCGGATCCCGTGCTGGCGCGGGTCAGGCTCATCGCCGAACCCTGGGACATCGGCCCCTTCGGCTATCGTCTCGGCCAGTTTCCGAGCCAGTGGCTGGAGATCAACGATCGTTACCGCGACACGGTGCGCGCCTTCTGGCGCGGGGATGCGGGCAAGATGGGGGATTTTGCCACCCGTCTGGTGGGCTCGCGGGATCTCTTCCCGAAGAACTGGCGCTCCCCCCACACCAGCGTCAACTACCTCTGCTATCACGACGGCTTCACCCTCGAGGACCTGGTCTCCTACAACCAGCGCCACAACCAGGCCAACGGCGAGGACAACCGGGACGGCCACGGCAACAACCTCTCCAGCAACCACGGGGTGGAGGGGCCGACCCTGGACCCGCGCATCAACAACCTGCGCCAGCAGCAGAAGCGCAACCTCATCGCCACCCTGCTGCTGTCACAGGGGACGCCCCACTTTCTGGCCGGGGACGAGATGGGCCGCAGCCAGCTCGGCAACAACAACGCCTACTGTCAGGACAACCAGATAAGCTGGGTGAACTGGCAACTGCGCCCGGAGGACGAGCGGCTGCTCGCCTTCACCCGCCAGATGATGGCGCTGCGGGCGGAGTCCGGGGTCTTCTCCAACCTGCAACTGAGCGACGACGGCTGGAACGGCAAGGCGACCAGCTGTCACCAGGTGAACTGGTATCACCCGGACGGCCATCAGCTCACCGATCAGGACTGGCACGCCCCCATGGGGCAGGCGTTTGCCATGGACATCGGCATGATTGGCTGCTCCGGGGAGCGCTGGTACGTGCTGTTCAACGCCAGCGACTATGACATCCAGTTCCGCCTGCCGCCGCCGGGGGAGGGCATGGAGTGGATCCAGACCATCGACACCGCCACCAACGACGGCCTGCCCTTCCTGCCGGACGACATCAAGCGGCAGGTGGCGGTGGGGCGTGCCCACTCCCTCAAGCTGCTGGAGCGGGTCGCCCTGCCGGCGGCGGTGCTGGCGAGCGAAGGGGTGGTGGCAGCGGATGTTGTCGCCGTGTTGCCAACGGGATCACAGTTCCCGCTGGCGGGGTAGAGCCAGGCGCCCTGACTGGGTATGCTGGGCACCGTTATCAGTGGTGAGGAGCCGGAATGAGCAGTAACAACCCTGAACAGTGGCGCGACAAGCTGAGTGCAGAGCAGTTCCACATCTGCTGGGAGAAAGGGACCGAGCGTCCCTACAGCGGTGCCCTGCTGCACAACCGCAAGAGCGGCGATTACCACTGCGTCTGCTGCAAGCAGGTGCTGTTCCACTCAGCAGCCAAGTTCGACGCGGGCTGCGGCTGGCCCTCGTTCGACCGGGCCATCGAGGGGACGGTGACCTACACCGAGGACAACAGCCACGGCATGAAGCGGGTGGAGATCACCTGCAGCCAGTGCGGCTCCCACCTCGGCCACGTCTTTCCCGACGGGCCGACCGAGACCGGCCAGCGCTACTGCGTCAACAGCCTGAGCCTGGATTTCGAGCCCGACGCCTGATCCCCGACACGACCAGCGGCGCCTCCCTTCGGAGGC